>JAUWWB010000018.1 GCA_030617085.1 Candidatus Omnitrophota bacterium | reverse complement strand
CTTGGGTAACGAGATCAAAAGAAAAATGTAGGGGCAGGCCCCTCTGCCTGCCCTTTAGCCTGCGCAAATAGGGGGATTACCGATGGATAAAAAAACCGCAAACAAAATCTACACTATCCTTATGAAAAAATACCCGGAGGCTACTACGGCGCTGAAGCATAAGAATGCGCTGGAGCTTCTGGTGGCTACGATGCTTTCGGCGCAGTGTACGGATGAGCGCGTGAACATGGTGACGGGTTCCCTTTTTAAGAAGTATAAAAAGGCGAAGGATTACGCGGAAGCGAAGGCGGAGGAGTTTGAAAAAGAGATAAGGTCCACCGGATTTTATAAAAACAAGGCAAAAAATATCATCAAGGCTTCCAGTGCGATCGCCGATGATTTCGGGGGAAAAGTTCCGGATACGATGGATGAGCTTATCACCCTGCCGGGTGTTGCCCGTAAAACCGCCAACATCGTCCTGTTTCACGCTTACGGAAAGAACGAAGGCATAGCCGTTGATACCCACGTGCGCCGGGTCAGCGGGAGGCTGGGGCTTACCAAAAACACGGATCCGGCGAAGATAGAACAGGACATGATGGCGCTGTTTGACAGGAAAAAATGGGGCAACGTGTCGAATCTATTGATCCTCCACGGGCGCAAGGTATGCGATGCGCGTAAGCCGCTGTGTTCTGAATGCCCGGTCAAGAAACTGTGTCCTTCTTTCAGGGAATTTTATCCTTAGGCCGAAAAAATGCTAAAAAGTATCAAATTTACAGCCGTTTTCCTGCTGTTATTTTCCTGCGCCCCCGGGGCAGTGTGCGCTCACGCGGCCGAATACCTTGTAACAAAGGTGATCGATGGGGATACCATTGAGCTTTCGAACGGGCGCCGGGTGCGCTACATAGGGATAGACACACCGGAGATAAGAAGACGGGTAGGGCGCGACTGGAAATACGACCCCGAACCGTATTCCCTGAAGGCAAAGGATCATAACAGGGCCCTTGTCGGAGGGGAAAGGGTAAAGCTGGAATTCGACGTCCAGAAAGAGGACAAATACGGGCGCTGGTTGGCGTATGTCTATGCCGGTGACAGGATGGCCAACGAAGAGCTTCTGCGCGAGGGGTATGCTACGCTCCATATTTATCCGCCCAACACAAGGCATCTTGGGCTTTTGATCGACGCTCAGGAAGAAGCCAGGGTGCGTGGAGCCGGGATGTGGGAGGCGGTGAAGGCGGTTTCAGCCGTGGATGCTTTCCGCAATATCGGGCGGCTTTGCGCGATAAGGGGAAAGGTTCTCAGAGTGGGCGCGTCCAGGGGCGCGGTGTACCTCAATTTTGGGGAGAGAGGCGAAAACGGATTCACGGCGGTCATTTACAGGCGAAACCTGCCGTTTTTCGAGGAGGAGGGGATATCCCCTTCGAGGGACTATGAGGGCAAATATATCGAGGTCACGGGCAGAATAAAGGACAGGGGCGGGCCGCAGATCATCGTCTACCATCCGTTGCAGATCATGGAAATGTAGGGGCAGGCCCCCTGTGCCTGCCCACCCCCCGCGTCCGCAGCAATGTAGGGCCTGCCGACGTGGGTCAAGGGCAGGCACAGGGGCCTGCCCCTACATTATTCCCCCTTGTATTATTACAAGTATTATGTTATTTTAACTTATTCAGATTTGGCTGTTATTGTAACTATATGTACAGGGAAGCGTGGATATGAGATTTTCGGAAAGGGTTATGGCGGTTGAGCCGTCGGTTACTCTGGGGATTACGTCCGGGGCTAAGGCGATGCTTGCTTCGGGGGAGGATGTTGTTGTGCTGGCGGCGGGGGAGCCGGATTTTGATACGCCCGAAAGTGTAAAGGAAGCCGCCATAAAGGCTATCCGGGAAGGGCGGACCAAGTATACCCCCGTGGGGGGGACGAGGTCGCTTAAGGAGGCTGTTTGCCGTAAGCTGAAACGCGAAAACGGCCTGGATTATGATGTCGACGAGGTGGTGGTTTCCTGCGGGGCCAAGCACTCGCTGTATAACGTGCTCCAGGTTATTTGCAACCCGGGCGACGAAGTCCTGGTGATCGCTCCCTACTGGCTGAGCTATCCAGAGATGGTGAAGCTGGCCGGGGCGCGGCCGAAGATAATACCCGCGCGCAGGGAGAACGCCTTTAAGGCTGCCGCGGAAGATATCCGGGCCGCCTTGACGGAGAAAACGCGCGCCGTGATCATCAACAGCCCCTCGAATCCTGCCGGGGTGGTCTATAAGAAAGCGGAGCTGCGGGAGATAGCCGGGATATGCCTCGCCGGCGGCGTTACGATGATCAGCGACGAGATATACGAAAAGATCATTTTTGACGGCAAGAAGCATTTTTCGATAGCGGCCGTATCCGAGGAGGCGCGCGCGGCGACGATCGTGGTGAACGGGGTTTCCAAGAGCTATTCGATGACCGGATGGAGGATAGGGTATCTTGCCGCCGGCAGAAAGGTGGCGTCCATGGTCTCGACGCTTCAGAGCCATTCGACGTCAAACCCCTGTTCTGTCAGCCAGGCGGCGGCCGAATTCGCTCTTTCATCGGCAGACCTCGAAGGCGAGCTAAGGCGCAACCGCGAGGAATTTCAGCGGCGGAGAGACGTCCTGATGGACCGTCTGTCCGAAGAGAAGAAGCTCCGGCCCTTTAAGCCGGAAGGCGCGTTTTATCTTTTTTGCGACATATCGGAGTGCGGGATGGATTCCTTGACCTTTTCACGGCGACTTCTGGATGAAAAGAAGGTGGCAGTGATACCGGGAGGCCCTTTCGGGGACGACCGCTCCATACGAATAAGCTTCGCCACCGATCTTGCCGCTATCGAGGAAGGCGCCGAAAGGATCAAGGACTGGGTGCGGGGGATGTGAGCAGTTATCAGTGATCAGTTATCAGTTATCAGTTAGCCGGGTAAAAGATCTTTTGATAACTGGTAACTGATAACTGATCACTGATAAAAGAGGGTGAGAGAAGATGAAACAGACTATTGCTGAGAAGATATTATCGCAACATTGCGGTAAGACCGTGAGAGCGGGGGATATCGTCATTGCCGACGTGGACTTTTGTTTCGGGCAGGACGGGACGAGCGGGATGATAATCGACAGCTTCCGGAAGCTGGGGGTCGAGAAAGTATTCGCGAGGGACAGGTTCTGCATGGTCATCGACCACTCCGCGCCGAGCCCGAACATCGGGGTTTCCGCGATACACGACAAGATCAGGGGCTTTGCCGGAGAGCACAAAGTGAAGGTTTTTGATGTCGGCTGCGGTGTGTGCCACCAGGTGATCCCGGAGGCGGGGCACGTGACCTGCGGGGACCTGGTCCTGGGCGCCGATTCCCACACCTGCACTTACGGCGCGATAAACGTGCTTTCCACGGGCGTGGGGTCGACCGACCTGGCTATAGTCCTGGCCAGCGGAAAGAACTGGTTCAGGGTCCCGGAGACGGTGAAAGTCATCGCGAACGGGCGACTGCCGAAAGGCGTGTACTCCAAGGACGTCATCCTTCACATTATCGGGGACACCGGTGCCGCCGGTGCGACATATCAAGCGGTCGAATTCTATGGAGAGGTTATAGACGCCTTGAGCGTTGACGCGCGTTTTACCATCTCCAACATGGCCGTGGAGATGGGCGCCAAGTGCGGGCTCATGCGCGCGGACGGCAAGACGATGGAGTGGGTCAAGGCGCATTCGATAAGAGCGCCCCGCCCGGTCGAGGCGGACGCGGATGCCCGGTATGCCGAGACCCGCGAATATGATCTTTCGGACCTTTCGCCGCAGGTAGCGCGGCCGCACACCGTTGATAACGTATGTGGCGTGGAAGAAGTCGCCGGGACGCCTATCAATGAGGTTTTTATCGGCACGTGCACCAACGGCAGGCTTGAGGACCTTGAGATCTCGGCGAAGATATTAAAGGGCAGAAGGGTAGCGCCCGGTCTCAAGCTTATCGTCACGCCCGCGTCACGGAGGATATACATTGATGCCTTAAAGAAAGGTTACGTGGAGACGTTCATCAACGCGGGCGCGTCGGTCAACAATCCCGGATGCGGACCGTGCGTCGGGACGCACCAGGGTGTCCTTGCCGACGGCGAAAACGCGTTTTCTACCGCGAACAGGAATTTCAAGGGCAGGATGGGCAACCCGAACGCGAACATATACCTGGGAAGCCCGGCAACCGCCGCCGCCACCGCCCTGGAAGGCAAGATAGCGGACCCAAGGGAGCATAAGAGGCGACTGTAGGGGCAGGCCCCCGTGCCTGCCCATCCCCCGTGCCCCGTAATTCTTGTACGGGACACGGGACACGGGACACGGAAACAAGGAGGCCAACGTGGCGAATTACGCACATCGTTTAAAAATAGAGAACGATATCAACACGGATTATATCATTTCCGGCAGGTACAAGTTCAAGATACAGGATATGAAGGAACTGTCAAAGCATATTTTTGAGGACCTGGAAGAAGGGTTCTATAAGAAGATAAAGCCGGGCGACTTCCTGGTGGCCGGGGATAACTTCGGGTGCGGGTCGTCGCGCGAGCAGGCTCCGGCGGCGCTCAAGGCAAGCGGCCTGTGCGCCGTCATAGCGAAGAGCTACGCCAGGATATTTTACCGGAACGCTTTTAACGTGGGGCTGTGCCTCGTGGAATGCGAGACCAATTACATCGATGACATGGACGAGCTCGAACTTGACCTGGAGAAGAACATCGTCCGGAACCTCTCGAAAGGCGTGAACATAGAGATAGAGCCCATCCCGAATATCATGCGGGAATTCCTTAATAAGGGCGGCGTTGTGGAGTATTTCAAGGAGCACGGGGGATTTGAGGGGATCCTCTGAAGCACAGATTGCCGGAGAGGAAGTGATCGGTGGATATTTGCGATCTGGGTATAGTCGATTATGAGGACGCGCTTTGTTTTCAGACCGACCTCTGGCGCAAAAGGGTGGAGAAGAAGGTCCCGGATACGCTTATTATGGTGGAGCATGAACCTGTCGTGACGCTTGGCAGGGTGGCGGATGAAAGCAGCATGATCGACAGGGAGCTTTTCGAGAAAAAAGGTATATCGGTCGTTTCCACCGGACGGGGCGGGAATATCACATACCACGCTCCCGGTCAGCTGGTATTATATCCGATAGTGGATCTGGCCGAAAAGAAACGGGACATTACGTTTTATATAGATTTTCTGGAGAAGACGGCGGCAAGGGCCCTGAACCGTTTCGGCGTCCCGGCGGGCCGGGACGAAAAAAGGCGCGGCGTGTGGGCCGGCGGCAGGAAGATCGCGTTCATCGGCATAGCGGTGAAGCGGTGGGTTACCTTCCACGGGGTCGCCGTTAACATAAACAATGACACCACGCCTTTTTCCGGCATGCATCCTTGCGGAGAAAGCGACATCCGCGTTACATCCGCCAAAGAGGTTTTGGGCAGGGAACTGGACATGAGCGAGGTCAAGAGGGTGTTCGCGGAGCGGTTCGTCGAGGATTTTGGGCGGGAATATAGTTCGCAGTTCGTAGTTCGTAGTTCGTAGTTGGGAGCGGCCTAATTGCATGTAGGGGCCCGCCTAAGGCGGGCGAAGTTCGGATGGGAAAAATGGAATTGAGGTTGCCGGAGATATCCGCGGGGGGTGAGGATGTCGTTATTACGCTCTGGCACGCGGGAGAAGGGGATTATGTGGCTTCGGGGGAGGATCTTGTTGAGGTTTCGACCGATAAGGCCACGTTTGATATTCCCGCGCCATGTTACGGGGTTCTCGAAAGAATGATCAAAAAGCCGGGTGAGAAGGCTAAAACGGGTGAGGTTATCGCTGAAATATGTACCGATGACATTTGAACCAAAGCGTCACCAAGAATAACGGAGAAAAGAATGGACGAAGCGAACAGGATGAAACGGTTGCCGAGGTATCTTTTCTCGATCATCGATGACCTGAAAAAGGAGGCCAGGGACCGAGGGGTCGATATTATCGATCTGGGCATGGGGAACCCGGATCAGCCTACGCCCGGTCATATTGTCGATGAGCTTTGCGAAAGGGCGAGGGATCCGGAAAACCACGGGTATTCCCGGTCGATCGACAGCGTGGAATGCAGCCTGCGAGAGGCGATCGCCAAATGGTACGGGGCAAAATTCGGCGTCCACCTCGACCCGGACTCGGAGGTATTACCGCTCATAGGCTCCAAGGAAGGGATCGCGCATATTTCGCTGGCGTTCCTCAACAGCGACGACATAGCGCTTGTTCCGAATCCCGCTTATCCGGTCCATTTTAACGGTGTGCTCATCGCGGGGGGGATCCTTCACAATCTTCCCATAAACGAGGAAAACCACTTTCTGCCCGACCTGGATTCTATCCCGCTGGATATCCTGGAAAGGGCGAAGATGATGTTTCTCAGCTATCCCAACAACCCCACCACCGCGGTAGCCACAAAGGGATTTTTCAATAAGGCCGTTTCGTTCGCGAAAAAGCACCGGATCATGCTGATACATGACCTGGCCTATTCCGACATCGTTTTTGACGGCTACGAAGCGCCGAGCATATTGCAGATCGACGGTTCGAGGGAAATAGCCGTTGAGTTCCATACCTTGAGCAAGTCCTACAACATGGCCGGATGGCGCATCGGGTTCGCGGTGGGAAACGCCGGGATCCTGAAATCCCTGGCAAAGACGAAAGGATATATCGATTTTGGCCTCTTCAAACCCATCCAGTATGCCGCCATCAGGGCGCTGACCGGCCCGCAGGGCTGCGTGCGAAAGCAGGTGGAGACTTACAAGAAACGGCGGGACTTCATGGTCGACGCTCTCGCGAATATCGGCTGGAACGTTCCCATGCCCAGGGCCACTTTCTATCTCTGGGCGAGGATCCCCGACAAGTACAGCGCGCTGACATCGATGGAATTCGTATCCCTGCTTATCAGGGAGGTCGGGGTAGTGCTGGCCCCCGGCACCGGTTTCGGAGAGTACGGGGAAGGTTTTGTCCGGTTCGCCCTGGTCGAGGGAGAGGACAGGCTGGCAGAAGCCGTGGAAAGGATCAAAACAATCCTTGAGATGGAAGTATGAAGAAAAAAATACTGATCTTTTACATATCGGAGCATTCGGGGCATTTTTATGCCGCCAGCGCGATCGAAAAAGGGTTGATGGAGGTCGGAGGGGAAAGCGTCGAGGTAGAGAAGATAAACGCTTTCGGATATACCAATCCCGTACTCGAGAAGATCATCAATAAAGCCTATCTGGAAGTGATCAAGAAAAAGCCGGATATCTGGGGTAAGATCTACGATAACCCGGATGTGGTAAACAAGACCAGGAAAGCCAGGGAGGCTCTTCACACGTTTAACATGGCGAAAATAGAACGGCTTCTTGAGGAACAGTCTCCGGCCGCGATCTTCTGCACCCAGGCTTTTCCCTGCGGGATGATAGCGGATTATAAAAGAGCACGCGGGAGGAAGACCCCGCTTATAGGCGTCCTGACCGATAACGCGGCCCATTCGTACTGGTTGTCCGACGAGGTGGATATTTATGTCGTTCCCTTCGAAGAAACCGCCCGTGCGCTGGAGCGGAAAGGCGTTCCCTACGGCAAGATAAGGGTATATGGCATTCCCGTGGACCCCAGGTTCCGCGCGAGGCGTGATACCCGCCCCATAAAAAGGGATCTGGGACTTGAAGATGATGCCCCCACGGTCCTGATCATGGGTGGCAGCCAGGGGCTCGGCGCGATGGAGGAGGTCGTCGCGTCCTTCCTGGGGGATGCCGGCAGTAGATACCAGCTGCTGGTCGTGACGGGCTCGAACAAGAAACTTTACGCGCGGCTGAAAAGGCTGAGCCGCGGCGAGGTCCCGAACAACATCCATATCCTGCCGTATGTTGAAAATATCGACGAACTGATGGATCTGGCGGATGTCATCGTCACCAAGGCGGGAGGGATGACCATGGCCGAGGCGCTGGTAAAAAAGCTGCCAATACTGGTCGTGAATCCTATTCCCGGACAGGAGCGTATGAACGCCGATTACCTTGTGGGAAAAGGGGCCGCGGTCGAGATCGAAGACAGTGCCCGGATCCGTGAAAAACTAACCGAATTATTCGATTCGGAAGGCGCGCTGGATCGGATGAAAAAGAGCATCGAGAGGTTGGCTAAGCCGAACAGCGCTTCCGACATCGCCCGGCTTGCGTTTTTTGACTAAGAGGGATAGGAATGATGTACTGGCTGTACGTGACAGGTGCTTTTCTCGCGAAGATCTTGCCGCTCAAAGTGTGCTATGCCGTGGCGGGATTGGTCGCGCGGTTATTTTTCATGTTCTCCGAGAAAGATAAAGAGGAGTTAAGGGAGAACCTCAGGGTGGTCCTTGGCGAAGGCGCCGATGAGGCCAGCATCAATGAGCACATAATCAGGGTGTTCAGGAATTTCGCGAAGTATCTCGCGGATTTTTTCAGATTTCCCGTATTTACGGAGGAACGTATCTCCAAAAACATAAAGATGGAGGGTCGTGAACATCTGGATGAATGTCTGGCGGGAGGCAAGGGAGCGCTGCTGTTGGGTCTTCATCTCGGCAACTGGGAACTCGGCGGGGCGATCGTGGGTGCCCTCAAGTACCCGATAAGCGCTATAGTGCTGGAACATGGGGACAGGCGCATAAATGAATTTTTTGTGCGGCAGAGGATCATAAACCGGCTCAGGTCCATCCCGGTCGGCGTCCAGGTAAAGGAATGTTTTAAAGTATTGAAGCGCAATGAGGTCCTTGCTGTTGTCGGAGACAAGGACTATACTTCCAGCGGGATATACGTGGATTTCTTCGGGAAGAAGGCGTTAATGCCGAGGGGAGCGGCTGTCCTTTCCCTGAAGACGGGCGCTCCCATAGTTTTTTGCGCGTTGATACGTGAAAAGGATAATACATTTAAGCTGTGTTTCGAGAAACCGATAAGATATACGCCCACCGGGGATTATGGTAAAGACGTGCGGGCGCTCATGGGTGAGTATCTCAGGATTTTTGAGAAATATATCCGTAAAGATCCGGATCAATGGTACGCGTTCAGAAAGATATGGGTTCCAGAACAGACAATACAATAGTCGTTATCCCTTCTTATAACGAATCCCGGACGATAGGGGACATTGTCCGGGATATCGTGAATATGGATTTGACCGTCCTTGTCATTGACGACGGCTCGAGTGACCATACCGAACGGGTGGCTCTAGATAACGGCGCCATGGTAAAACGTCACAAGGAAAACTTCGGCAAGGGGTTTTCCGTGAGGGAAGGGGTTAACTACGTCCTGGAGAAGACCGATTTTGAATGGATGATAATAATGGACGGCGACGGCCAGCATCATACCGAGGATATTCCCGCGCTGATGGACGCGACGCGGGAAGGGGGAGCGGATATCGTGATCGGCAACCGCATGCGTGAGACAAAGGCGATGCCGCCCCTGCGATACTGGACGAACAGGTTCATGTCCCGGGTGGTATCGGGGATGTGCGGGCAGCGCATACCGGATACACAGTGCGGGTACAGGCTTATCAGGGTAAGCGCTTTGAAAAACATGAACCTGACTTCGAACAAATACGATATCGAATCGGAAATGCTCATGCAGGCAGCCGAAGACAACATGAAAATAGCGTCCGTTCCGATACGGACGATATACGGCGAGGAGACTTCCGAGATCAACCCGATACGGGACGCCATAAAATTTTTCGCGCTTATATTAAAATACCACTTTAACCTGAATGGATTACGCGGAACAACGAAAACGGATGGTGGAAGATCAGCTGATCGGGCGGGGGATCAGCGATCCTAAGGTCCTGAAAGCGTTCATGAACGTCCGGAGGCACCGCTTCGTGCCCCCTTCGTTCGCGGCGGACGCTTACGCGGACCACCCCCTGCCCATAGGGCACGGCCAGACCATTTCCCAGCCGTACATGGTAGCGCTGATGACGGAAAGCCTGCGCCTCAAAGGAGGCGAAAAGGTCCTCGAAGTGGGCACCGGGAGCGGGTACCAGGCCGCCATACTGGCGGAGATATGCGGGCAGGTCTGTACCATAGAAAGGGAGGCGGATCTGCTTGAGAACGCGAAGCGGATCCTGTCGAAAGAAGGGTATAAGAACATCGATTTCAGGTGCGGCGACGGGACAAGGGGCATTGAAGAGGCGGCGCCCTTTGACGGGATAATCGTAACGGCCGGCGCCCCGCTCGTACCCGAGACGTTAAAGCTGCAGCTCGCCGAAGGCGGGCGCCTGGTGATCCCCGTGGGCGGCATGTTCGGCCAAATGCTCGTCGCGGTACAAAGAAAAGGCGACGAGTTTACCGAGGAGAATATCTGCGGCTGCGTCTTCGTCCCCCTGATAGGGGAGTACGGATGGCCGGAGCGGGGGTAGTTCATAGTTCATAGTTCGTAGTTCGTGAGAAAAATGTAGGGGCAGGCCCCTGTGCCTGCCCTTTACCCTGCGAAAAGGGCGAACATTGAAGACGGGACACGAAGATGATCGAGCATATTACTAATTCGCTTGTGGCGTTCAATAAGGAAGTGGCGGTGGTGGTGCTGGCGGCGCTGCCGGTTTCGGAGCTGAGGGGCGCGATCCCGCTGGCGCTTACGATGGGGTTTTCGCCCCAGAAGGCGTATCTCTTGTCCTTCGCCGGGAACCTCATACCCGTCCTTCCGCTTTTGTTTTTGCTGCAGCCGGTATCGGAAAGGCTGCGCCATATCCCGCTGTTCAAAAGGTTTTTTAACTGGTTATTCGAGAGGACCAGGAAAAAGGCGAACCTTATAGAAAAGTTTGAGGCCCTG
Source organism: Candidatus Omnitrophota bacterium (assembly GCA_030617085.1). Taxonomy (GTDB): domain Bacteria; phylum Omnitrophota; class Gorgyraeia; order Tantalellales; family Tantalellaceae; genus JAUWWB01. Next base: position 61 of record JAUWWB010000018.1, on the reverse strand, counting down.
GGCCTTATCCTGTTTGTTGCCGTGCCGCTGCCCATTACGGGCGCGTGGACAGGCTGTGTCG
>JAUWWB010000034.1 GCA_030617085.1 Candidatus Omnitrophota bacterium | reverse complement strand
CTCGTCTTGGCATACACCAGCTCCGCCACGCGTTCAACGTCGGACGAGTTCTCCTCCACCCAGTCGTTCCCCGTTATCCCGCAGTCGATTATCCCGTCCTCGACATACCGCGATATCTCCTGGGCCCGAAAAAGCACCACTTCTATCTCTTCATCATCTATATCGGGGAAATAAGACCGCGCGGAGACCTTGATCCTATACCCGGCCTTCTCAAACAACCTAAGCGTAATCTCCTGCAGGCTCCCCTTGGGAATCCCCAACTTCAACTTATTCTCGCCCATTTCAACCTCTTCTCCAAAGAAAAAAACCCACCACGCGTCCCGAGCAGGCGCCACACATTCCCCTTCCCCAAAGGCGTCGCCCCTCAAGGCACATCAGCGGCATAAGACATTATCCGCATTGCAGATAAGTCCATGTCGAATTTAATTGTATATCAATCCTAATATATAGTCAAGGATAATGGAATTCAAGGGCTGACCCCGACCAACACACGTACACGTAAATGTAGCCGCAGGCTTTAGCCTGCGCTTTGTCCCATGCCCGCCTCCGGCAGCTAAGCCCGTCGTTCGCGTGGTTAGCGTAGAATTGATGTCATGTGAAGCTGAACAGGGGCGCAGGCTAAAGCCTGCGGCTACATTTTTTGACCTGGCAGAATGTAACCAGGTTGAGAGTCACCATATAGGGTCAGGTCTTGAATTTTGATTCTAGTCAAAATTCAAGACCTGACCCCTTGACTTTTCCTATTTCTATTGGGCGGCGAGGGCGGCTTTTATGAAGTGTTTGAAGAGGGGGTGGGCGTTGTCGGGTTTGGATTGGAATTCGGGGTGGAACTGGCAGGCTACGAACCATGGGTGGTCTTTTAGTTCCACTATCTCGACGAGGCTTCCCGTGGGGTGTATGCCGGAGAAGACGAGGCCGCTTTTCTTCATGGTATCCTTGTAGGCGTTGTTGAACTCGTACCTGTGCCTGTGGCGCTCGGTGACCTCTTTCCGCTTGTATGCCGCCGAAGCCTTCGTGCCGCTTTTTATCCTGCAGCGGTACGCGCCCAGGCGCATGGAAGCGCCCTTATGTTTTACCTTCTTCTGCTCTTCGAGAAGGCTTATCACGGGATATTTCGTTTTCCTGCTGAACTCCGTGGAGTTCGCGCCCTCGAACCCGCAGACGTTTCTCGCGAATTCTATGATCGCGGTCTGCATTCCCAGACAGATCCCGAAAAAGGGGATGCCGTTCTCCCTGGCGTATTTGACGGCCCTGATCTTTCCCTCGATACCCCTGTAACCGAACCCCCCGGGGACAAGTATCCCGCTGACCTCGCGCAAAAGCTCCCGGGTTTCCTCGCGGGAAACCTTCTCCGAATCCAGCCTCAGTATCTCGACACGGGCGTTATTGGCGATCCCGCCGTGGATCAAGGCTTCGTATATCGATTTATAGGCGTCCTGCAGCGTTATGTACTTGCCGACTACGGCGATCTTTACGTGATAGTGCGGATGCTTGAGGCGCTTGACGACCCTGTTCTTCCATTCGGTCAGGTCCCCTTTTCTTGACCTCAGGCCCAGCCTCTTGACTATTACTTTATCGAGTCCCTGCTTGCCGAAGATGAGGGGGACCTCATATACGGTATCGACGTCCAGCGCCTGGATAACGGTCTCTTTCCGAACGTTGCAGAACAGGGCTATCTTTTCCCTCGCCTCCTTGCTCAAGGGCCTCTCTGCCCTGCAGAGGAGGATATCCGGCTGGATGCCGATCTCCCTCAGCTTGCCGACGCTGTGCTGGGTGGGTTTTGTCTTCATTTCGCCGGCGCTTTTTATGTAAGGTATGAGCGTCAGGTGGATGAAAAGGACGTTGTCCCTGCCTTCTTCGATGGAGAACTGCCTTATCGCCTCGAGAAACGGCAGTCCCTCTATGTCGCCGACGGTGCCGCCTATCTCCACCAGGACGACATCCAGCTTCTTCCCTTCGGCCACCTTCCTTATGCCGCTTTTTATCTCGTCGGTGATGTGGGGTATGACCTGGACGGTGTTGCCGAGATATTCGCCCTTGCGCTCCTTGCTGATGACGGAGTGATAGACCTTACCCGTCGTTATGTTATTGTCCCGGCCAAGTTCGGCGTTGGTAAACCGCTCGTAATGCCCGAGGTCAAGGTCGGTTTCCGCGCCGTCGGTCGTGACATAGACCTCCCCGTGCTGGTAGGGGCTCATCGTGCCGGGGTCGACGTTGATGTAGGGGTCGCATTTGATGACCGTGACCTTGAGGCCCCTTGCCTCGAGTAGCTTGCCTATGGAAGCCGTTGCAATACCCTTGCCCAGACTCGAAACGACACCACCCGTTATGAATATATATTTGGCCATCACGCCTCCCGATTAAAATTCCGCAACGCATCACATCGTTCGCCCGCCGAAAACGACGAGGCAGAGATTCTTCGCTTCGCCTTCGGCTTCGCTCAGAATGACAGAGAGAGGCTCAGGATGACAGGGGGCGCGTATTTGTCATTCTGAGCGAAGCGAAGAATCTCCCCCACGTCAACCCGCCAGATACTCCTGCAGGGACTTTACTTCCAGCTCGCCCTTGATGGCCGCCTCTATGCCGTTGACGGCGGCCTGGGCGCCCTGGATGGTGGTTATGCACGGTACGCCCCGCATGACGGCCAGGTTCCTTATGGGCTTCATGTCGGACTGGCCTCTCGGTCCCGACGGCGTATTTATTATAAGCTTGAGTTCGTCTTTCTTGATAAGGTCAAGTATCCTCGTGTCGCCTTCGCTGATCTTGCCGACCGGTTCCGCGTCGATATTGTTGGAACTCAGGACCTTGTGCGTGCCCTTCGTGCTCATGATCTCAAAGCCCATGTCGTGGAGCTTTTTGGCGATAAAGACTATGTTCCGCTTATCGTCGTTCTTCACGCTGATGAAGATCTTCCCTTCGAGCGGCAAGTCCTCCCCGGCAGCGAGCTGCGACTTGTAAAACGCCAGGGCGAACGACGTATCGATCCCCATGACCTCGCCCGTCGATTTCATCTCGGGGCCGAGGAGTATGTCCACGCCGGAAAACCTGGAAAAAGGCAGGACCGATTCCTTCACCGAAATGTGTTTCACCCGTTTCTCTTCGGTCAGGCCGAGCTCGGGAAGTTTTTTGCCGGACATCACCCTGGCGGCTATCCCGGCAAGCGGAACGCCCGTGGCCTTGCTCACGAAGGGGACCGTCCTGGACGCCCTGGGGTTGACTTCCAGAACGTAGACAACGTCCTTTTTCACCGCGAACTGTATGTTCAGGAGGCCCTTTACTTTCAGCTCTTTCGATATCGCGCAGGTATGCTTCCTGATGGTATCGATAATATCGTCGCTCAGGGTGTGCGGCGGGAGCACACACGCGGAATCTCCGGAATGGACGCCGGCCTCTTCGATGTGTTCCATGATGCCGCCTATCACCGTCATCTCGCCGTCCGAGATAGCGTCCACATCCACCTCTACGGCGTCTTCCAGGAACTTATCTATCAGGATAGGATGTTCGGGGGACGCCTCCTGCGCTTCCTTTATGAATTCACCCAGGAACCCCTCATCGTATACTATCCTCATTGCCCTGCCGCCGAGAACGAACGAAGGCCGCACGAGCACCGGGTAACCGATGCTCCCGGCTATCTCCAGGGCCTCTTCCTTTGACATGGCGGACCCGTTATCGGGCTGGTTTATTTCAAGCTTTTTCAATACTTTCGCGAACTCATCCCTGTTTTCCGCCCTTCGTATGGACTCAACTGACGTCCCGATGATAGGCGCGCCCGCTTTTTCGAGCATGTCAGCCAGGTTGAGCGGCGTCTGTCCGCCGAACTGGACTATCACGCCGTCGGGCTTCTCCCTGTCGATGATGTTCATCACGTCCTCGAACGTGAGCGGCTCAAAATAAAGCTTGTCCGACGTGTCATAGTCGGTGGAGACGGTTTCCGGGTTTGAGTTCACCATGATGGTCTCGTATCCCAGCTCTTTCAAGGCGAAGGACGCGTGGCAGCAGCAGTAATCGAACTCTATCCCCTGCCCGATCCTGTTCGGCCCGCCGCCGAGGATCATTATCTTTTTCTTTTTGGATATCCTCGTCTCGTCTTCCGTTTCGTATGTCGAATAGTAATAAGGCGTATAAGCTTCAAACTCCGCCGCGCATGTATCGACCAGCTTGAACGTTGCCTCTATGCCAAGGCCTTTCCTGCACTCCCGGACCGAGAGCTCATCGCTCCCGGTAAGCTCCGCTATCTGCGCGTCGCTGAACCCGTATTCCTTCGCTTTACGCAATATTTCGGAAGGCAGATCCTTTAAGCCCTTTCTTCCGGCTTCTTCAATGCGGCTCTCAAATTCCACGATGTCGCGGATATTGTCGATGAACCACGGGTCCATGCCGGTAAGGGCGACGATGTCTTCGGCACTGTACCCTTTTTGCAGAGCGTATTTAATATAGAAAATACGCGAGGCGTTCGGCTCGGACAGCCTCAGCCTGATCTTCTCCTCCGGGATGGTCGAATAGTCACGCTTGTTATCCAGCCCCCTGTGGCCTATTTCCAGGCCCCGGAGGCCTTTCTGCAGCGCCTCCTTAAAAGTCCTTCCGATGGCCATGGTCTCGCCGACCGATTTCATCGATATGCCCAGGACGTCGCGGGCTTCGGGGAATTTCTCGAAGGTGAACCTGGGTATCTTCACCACGCAATAATCGATCGTGGGCTCGAAAGAAGCCGGGGTCTCTTTGGTAATATCGTTCCTTATCTCATCGAGCGTGTAGCCTACCGCCAGCTTCGCGGCTATTTTCGCGATGGGAAAGCCGGTGGCCTTACTGGCAAGCGCGGAGCTTCTGGAGACGCGCGGGTTCATCTCTATGACGACCATCCTGCCGTCCGCCGGGTTTACGGCGAACTGGATATTGGAACCGCCGGTCTCAACGCCGATTTCCCTGATTATCGCTATCGCGGCGTCCCTCATCTTCTGGTATTCCCTGTCGGTAAGCGTCTGCGCCGGAGCGACGGTTATCGAATCGCCCGTGTGTATACCCATCGGATCGAAGTTCTCTATGGAACACACGATCACGACGTTGTCCTTCCTGTCCCTCATCACCTCCAACTCGTATTCCTTCCACCCGTAGACCGATTCCTCGATGAGGATCTCGCTTATCATGCTGTTCTTCAGGCCAAGCGACGCTATTTTTTCGAACTCCCCGGGCATATTCACTATCCCACCGCCCGTTCCGCCCAGCGTAAAGCTGGGCCTTATGATAAGGGGGAGGCCTATCTTCTCGAGGGCCTCGGCGGCCTCCTTCATGTTGTAGGCGAGCGCGCTCCTGGGGAGGTCCATCCCTATTTTTTCCATCGCTTTCTTGAAATACTTCCGGTCCTCCGCTTTCGTAATGGTCTCGTGGTCCGCGCCTATCATCTTGACGCCGTATTTATCAAGCACGCCCGCCTCGAAGGCCTTCATCGCGGTATTGAGCCCCGTCTGGCCGCCGAGGGTCGGCAGCAACGCGTCCGGCCTTTCTTTTTTAATGATCTTCTCCAGCATGGAGGGCGTTACGGGTTCGATGTACGTGACATCCGCCGTCCCGGGGTCGGTCATTATGGTGGCCGGGTTTGAGTTGAGCAGCACGATCTCAAACCCCTCCTCTCTCAATGCCTTGCACGCCTGCGTCCCCGAATAGTCGAACTCGCAAGCCTGGCCTATGACTATGGGGCCTGAGCCGATTATGAGTATCTTCCTGATGTCATCCCTCTTAGGCACGCGATACCTCCATCATGTTTACGAATTCCCTGAAAAGATACTCCGCGTCGTGCGGGCCGGGGGCGTATTCGGGGTGGAACTGGACGGAGAACACGGGCAGCTTTTTATGCCGGTAGCCTTCCAGCGTGTTGTCGTTGAGATTTACATGGGTCTGTTCTATCTCGTTTCGGTCCAGCGTATCCATGTCCACGCAAAACCCGTGGTTCTGCACGGTGATGAGGATCCTTCCCGTCTTAAGGTCCTTGACCGGCTGGTTGCCGCCGTGGTGCCCGAACTTGAGCTTGTAGGTCTTGCCCCCCATGGCCAGGCCCAGCATCTGGTGCCCCAGGCAGATCCCGAATATCGGTACCTTGCCCAGAAGTTTCTTTACGGTCTCGGCCACGTAAGGCACCCCCTGGGGGTCGCCAGGGCCGTTCGAAAGTAGCACTCCGTCGGGCTTGCCGCCCAGTATCTCTTCCGCCGTGGTATGCGCCGGCACCACGGTAACGCAGCACCCGTGACCGGCAAGCAGCCTCAAAATATTGAACTTTACGCCGCAATCCAGGACCGTCACCCTGTGCTTGCCCTCCTTGCTCCACTCGAAGGGCTCGCCGTATGTGACTTCTTTTACAAGGTCCCTTCCGACGAGGCCGGGCGAAGCCTGGGCTTTCCGCGCAAGGCTTTCATCGTCGAGGTCCTCGGTGGATATGACCGCCTTCATCGCGCCCCGCAGCCTTATATGCCGGGTAAGGGCGCGCGTATCGATCCCCTGGATGCCCATTATATCGTTTTCCCGGAGATACTCGCCCAGGCCCTTTCGCGACCGCCAGTTGCTGGCAATACGGCTGCATTCCTTCACGACAAAACCTTCGACGAACGGCTTTCTCGACTCGACGTCCTCGTCGTTCACCCCGTAGTTCCCGATAAGCGGGTAGGTCATGGTGACGATCTGCCCTTTATACGACGGGTCCGTCAGGATCTCCTGGTAACCGGCCATGCTGGTATTGAACACCACCTCGCCGCACCTTTCCCCGGGAGCGCCAAACGACACGCCGTTAAAAACCGTGCCGTCTTCCAGAACTATTTTCGCCTTGACTTCATCCATGCGCGTCTCTTTCATGTCTAAATATATTTAAATATCAAACGGGATCCCCTGATACTTTATAATATAAGATCGCAAAAACTTCAAATAAAATTATACGCATACCCGGAGAGCGTTGTTCGCCCGCCTCTGGCGGGCTCCTACGAAGTAGTGGCGCCCGGTCACTTTCTTATCTCATATGAAAGCATTATCGCCTCGGCGACCTCTTTCATTGAGATCCGCTTGTTCATGCTGGATTTCCGTATAAGCCTGTAGGCTTCATCTTCAGACAGGCCCTGTTCCCTCATAAGGATGCCTTTTGCCTTTTCGACCTTTTTCCTGGTCTCAAGCTCTTCCTGTATGACCCTCGTCTTGACCATAAGCTCGGTGTTCTCTATGGCGACAGCCGCCTGGTTAGTCACCGCGCTCAAGAGGTCTATATCGCTTCTGGTAAATTTGTACGGCTTTACGGTATACACGTTTATGACGCCTATGACCTCATCTTTCACCATCATCGGGACGCTGATCATCGAGACAAGGCCTTCCTTTTTCGCGAGCTTTTTTTCCTTGTACCTTTTATCCCTGGAAACGTCCGGGATCACGACAGCTTCCCTGTCCCGCGCGACGCTTCCGACTATGCCTTCGCCGACCTTCAATGCCCTTTCTTTCAGGTAATCCCGGCTCATTGCCTGGGTTGCCCTTATCTTAAGCTCCTGAGTCTCCTTGTCGAGTAGCCAGAGAGAGCAGATCTTGGCCTGCATCACGTTGGCCGTAAGGTTGACAATAAGCTTCAGGATATCCTCAAGATAAAGATCAGAGGTTATCGCCTTGCTTATCTTTGTCAACGTGGCGAGATATTCTTTTTCCGTCGCCTTACCCATGACATCCTCCGAATGGGTCTTACATCATGAACATCATATCCGCGTACGAAGGCAGCGGCCATATCTCCTCAGGGACCAGCCCCTCGAGGGCGTCTACCACCTCACGGAGCTCGCCCATGGCCGACAGCATATCCGGCGCTGATCCGCCTTCGATGGCGCGTTCGAGCTCCCGCACCCCGGCCAGGGATCCTTCTGTCAAACCGGAGATCTCTTTAAGCAGCTCGATAGTATGTTTGGGCTTGCAGCCGCATGCGCGAACATCCTCTATGGTCCCCGCGAGATGCCCCTGGTATTCTATTGCCGCGGGAATGATCATTGTCTTCGCCATGTTCAAGGCGCAATTGGCTTCGATCTCTACGTGCATATAATACCGCTCGCTGTAGATCTCGTAACGCGATTCAAGTTCCGCCTTTTTTAAGACACCGTATTTCTCAAACAGGACAACGGTCTTCTCTTCCTTCATCGTTTCAAGGGCCTCGGGCGCGGTCCTTAGGTTTGGCAGACCCCGCTTTTCCGCTTCCTTATGCCACTCTTCGGTATAGTTGTCCCCGTTAAACAGGACGCGCTTGTGCTTTTTCACAATATCCTGAAGGACCGCCTGGAGCGCCTCGTTAAAATCCTTCCCTTCTTTGACGTCAGATTCTAGCCGGGTGCATATCTCATCCAGGGCTCCGGCGACGATCGTGTTCATGACCACGTTCGGCCCGGCGCAGCTCTGGTTGGACCCTACCGCGCGGAACTCGAACTTGTTGCCGGTGAACGCGAAAGGTGAGGTCCTGTTGCGGTCGGTCACGTCACGCGGCAGGGGCGGAATCGACGAAACGCCGACCTCGATGAAACCGGCGGTTTTGGAGATCTTCGCGCCGCCGCGCTCGATCTGATCGATCACGTCGCTCAGCTGGTCGCCGAGAAAGATGGAAAGGATAGCCGGCGGCGCCTCGTTCGCGCCCAGCCTGTGGTCATTGCCCGCGGTCGCTACCGACGTCCTGAGTACAGGCGCGTAAGTGTCGATCGCCTTCAGGAGCGCGCAAATTATGGTAAGGAACTTGGCATTCTCATGGGGATTCTCGCCGGGACTCATCCAGTTCTTGCCGTCCGGTCCGCAGATGGCCCAGTTGTTATGCTTGCCGGACCCGTTAACGCCGGCATAAGGCTTCTCGTGCAAGAGACACACGAAGCCGTGCCATTCAGCTACCTGACGCAGCGTTTCCATTACCATCATGTTGTGGTCGACGGCAAGGTTCAGCTCTTCGTAAACGGGGGCTATCTCGAACTGGGATGGGCAGACCTCATTGTGGCGGGTCTTCGCCGGTATCCCCAGCTTCCAGAGCTCGCGGT
>JAUWWB010000085.1 GCA_030617085.1 Candidatus Omnitrophota bacterium | reverse complement strand
GGAAGTCCGGTATGAGTTCCGAAGAATTGCGGCAGAAAATACTTTTTTGGTCGGACTTCAGGGGCGCTTGTCTTAATGGCCGGTCGATAATTGATACGAAGTTCATGTATTGCGATCTAAGTGGAGCGGACTGTGCGGGATCAAAGCTTTCCGACGTATTTTTTTATGACGATAATTTGACGGACATTGATTTTTCAGGCGCGACATTCGAACGTGTAGCATTTAAGGGGCGGAACCGCAAATACGCGGAAATGTTCAAGAAAATGGGGCTATCCGTCACCAAAAAGTCTGACGAAGAGGGCATCTTTTTCGAGGTCTCGGGCGTTGTGCCGGATACGTGGAAGGAAACCGTTGAAAAGCAGGAGATCCCGCAGAATGAGGCGGATATGTCTGAGGAGGATTTGGTCAAGAGTGTGATAACCGCGAAATTAGGCCAGGAATATATAGACAATATCCATCACGGCCTGAAACACGCTGAAGACCTCATCGAAAAAGCCCGGATCCTGGCAAGAAACATCGGCAGAGAAAAAGAGGTCGACTGCAAAGTGCTGACAGCCGCTATTTGCCTGCATGACATCGGTTCAAATAAGAAGGTCCACGGAAAAGAAAGCGCCGTTTTCGCGAGGCAACTGTTAAGTGAACTGGATATGTTTGATGAAAAAGATATCCGGAAAGTGGAAAAGGCCATAGTACTTCACGAAATAAGGACCGAAGAAGGAAAACGCGAGAGGGAAGCAGCGGGCCTTGAGGCGCAGATCCTTTATGATGTCGATCAGCTGGACGCCTTTGGAATCAATGGGATATACCGCTATCTGGCCATTTACTCTCAAAGAAAAGATCCTTACGACACGATTTTAGGGAATGCCAGGATCCGTTATGCCGGTTTAACGTTTGATGAAACACGGGAAATGGCCAGGGAAGATTACAAGATCACCGAATCCTTTTTCACGAAACTGAACCGGGAGACTTTCCCTGCCGACCATAAAGCAGGAGCCACGGGCGTAGCATATTTCATAAGAGAAAACCTCAAAACCCCGCCCCAAATAATCGCCCGGAAGGCTTTAGGGTATTTTAAAGAGAAATCAAAAGATGGTGCACCCGGTGAAGATGAAAAATATGTAATCGACTACTTTACCGGGTTAGGTGGAGATAAGCGCCCACCAAAGGCGCAGATCTTTGCTTCTGGTAAACCGAATGCGGATATTCGTTTTTCTCACAGAAAAATCGCATCACCTATAAGCGAGAAAAAAAGTGAAAAGAATGACTCTTTTCCTGGGTCTGATATTACCAAAAATGCTTTTGACAAAGGAATTGAGAACCATTGTTGGACAACCGCCTTTGATGGTACAGTCAAGTGTATCAACAAACCCTTTGTGCTGGCAATAGGAACGGACTGGCTCAAAGGGCACGCTGACCGCAAGAACGCGATAAATCCCCTTATTACCTCGTTAAGGCGATACTGCAAGAAACATAATATCACGCTCATAATGGAACCTGACAAGGATTTGCCTGGCAGGTTAGAATCCGGGGAGCGGCTTGTGCTTATTGCCGATAAAAAGACCATAACGGCGCACAATGTCGCACTCGCGAGAAACCTGTTCGACCGGGTATACGCTTATGCGGTGGATGCCGGGGGCCTGGCGGAGAACGCGTACATTCCGTTGGTAGAGATGTTGACGTTCGCGCTAAGGTCAGGCCTGACCTGGCGTTTGCCTTGTCCTGATTCAGGTCTATTCGAGGCAACCCAATATGGCGAAATATGGGGAGCTTACTGGCTGCTAACGCTAACACCCGCCGGGCCCATGAAGTACGAACAACTCCGCGACATTTATCGCACGCAGGCGTTTGCCTAATATCAATCCCACCTTGCAACCTGATTGATTTTTGAACCTGGTTGCAATTTCAACCTGGTTGGATCTTGCCAAAAAAACCACAGAGGTCACAGGTCAATAAATCAAATATCAAATATTAAATATCAAAATGACATATCAAAATGCAAAATTGATTTCTTCGTGATCTTCGTGCGCTTCGTGGTTTTATATCCAATGCGCATATGCAATCTTTCAGCGACGTTCTCTATTAAACCACGAAGATCACGAAGCCCCTTTATTAAAAAGCGTTCGCCCTCTTCTTTTTGAATTTTGATATGTCATTTTACATTTTGATTTTTGATTTTTGATTTCATCTATTACGTCCTCTGTGGTTTCTTTAATGTCTCCCCCTTTTCATGCAATTTTTGACACCACCTTTTCAACCTGCTTGGATTCTGCCAGGTTGGGGTGGGGTGTTTTGCTGTTTTCTACACCCACAGGTTCCGGTCGAGGCAGCGGTAGCCTACTGCCTCTGATATGTGGTGCGATTCTATTGTATTCGAACCCTCCATATCGGCTATCGTGCGGGAGATTTTCAGGATCTTGTCGTAGGCCCTGGCGCTTATGCCTAGTTCGAGGATCGCTGTTTTCAGGAGTTCTTCCGCTTCAGCTGACAGGGTGCAGTGTTTTTCCATTTCTTTGGATATCATGTAGGCGTTGTATGCTGAGTGGGCCGGTTTGTGTTTGAACCTTTCTTCCTGGAGGTTTCTGTTTTGTAGCACCCTCTTTTTTATCGTTGCTGAGTGTTCTCCCGTTCTCCGGCTGGAGAGCTGGTCGTAGTTGAGGCGCGGGACCTCGAGGTGGATGTCTATCCTGTCGAGGAGGGGCCCCGACACTTTTGAGAGGTAGCGCTGGATCTGGTGGGAGGTGCACTGGCACTTCTTGTGCGGGTCGGTAAAGTAGCCGCAAGGGCAGGGGTTCATGGCGGCTATGAGGATGAAGCGGGAAGGGTACCTTACTGACCGCTGGACCCTGGCTATGGTGATCTCTCCCGATTCGAGAGGCTGGCGGAGCGTCTCGAGCACGTCCCTTCGGAATTCGGGGAATTCGTCGAGGAAGAGGACGCCGTTATGCGCCAGGCTTATTTCCCCCGGGCGGGGCCAGGAGCCGCCGCCGGCCATGGCCGCGTAGGATATCGTGTGGTGGGGTGAGCGGACGGGCCGTTCGCTTATAAGGCCGTCGGTTTTTAGCTGGCCGGCTATGCTGTAGACGTTGGTCGTCTCGAGGGCCTCCTCGGCCGTGAGGTCCGGCAGGATGCTGGGAAACCTTTTGGCGAGCATGCTCTTGCCCGACCCGGGAGGGCCGAGAAGTAAAACATTATGGCCGCCGTTTGCGGCGATTTCGAGACCTCTTTTGACGTGTTCCTGTCCCTTGACGTCTTTGAAGTCCGGACCGTCATGTGACCTGCTTTCGCCCGGGTCTTGTCTTTTGGGAGTTATACGGTCAAGTGGATTTGTTCCTTTGATATGTTCGACCGCTTCTCGCAGGGAAGACGCGCCGTAAACGGATATCTCGTGGATGTTGGCGGCTTCACGGGCGTTGCTTTTTGGAAGGATGAAAGTGCCGCATTTATTCTTTAAGGATATGGCAATAGGCAGGGCCCCGCGGAAAGGTTTAAGCTTGCCGTTCAGGGAAAGCTCCCCGCATAGCAGCGTACCGCTAAGCTCTTCCTGTTTGATAAGGCCGCTCGCGGCAAGGATGCCGATCGCGATCGGCAGGTCGAAGCCCGCGCCTTCCTTTTTTACGTCGGCAGGGGAAAGGTTGACGGTTATTCTTTCCTGGGGAAAACTGAACCCTGAGTTCTTTATGGCGGAACGGATGCGGTCGCGGCTTTCCCTTATGGCAGTGTCGGGAAGGCCGACTACAGAAAAGCACGGCCCCCCGAAGGCAACATCTACTTCGACATCGACCGCGTATGCCTCGATGCCCATCACGCATCCCGAAGTTACTCCGGCAAGCATGGTTTTACCTCCTTGGTTAAGATTTAAATCAAATATCAAAAATCAAATATCAAAATGACATATTAAAATGCAAAATTATTCGTAATGGGTGCGTTATCCGGGCGGAGATTGCTTCGCTTCGCTCGCAATGACGCGGGTGGACGGCCGTTCTCGCAATTACTAACGTAGCGTCATTGCGAGGAGCGCAGCGACGAAGCAATCTCACCCCCCGCGAACGCACCCGTTACCACAATTTTTACATTTTGATTTGTCATTTTGCATTTTGATTTTTGATTTAGTATGGGAATTCGATAGCGTTTTGTACATGTTTCAACACCTGCAGTTTTCCGTGAGTGTCGAGTTTTATGCCTATTGTGTCGACGCGGTATGGTTTTTCTAATAAGCGGTACTTTTTCAGATAGTACAAACAGTTTCTTCTAATGTGCTTTTGTTTTTTTTGCGTTATCGCGGAAAGGGGTGGACCGAACCTTTCGGAGGTGCGTGTTTTGACTTCCAGGAAGACAACGCGGCCGTTTTGCTCGGCTACAAGGTCGATCTCGCCGAACGGCGTTGAAAAGTTCCTGTTCCGGATGGTGAAGCCTCTTGAAACGAGGAATTTTTCCGCTATTTTTTCGCCGAGCTTTCCGATGCGCTGCCTGGTCCGGTCCATCTTTGGTCCTATGCCTTCTGCAGTTCGTTGTAGCTTTCAAGCACAAGTTCCTGTAACCCTTTGCGAACCTCTCTGGAGATAGGATGGAAGGTGTCGTACCAGTTTCCATCGCGTCCCTGTTGTTGGGGCATGCCTACGAAAAGGCCGTCCTTCCCCGCTACGACCCTCAGGCCCTTGACCACGAAGCTGTCAAGTAGCTGCAGGTCGCAGAATGCTTTGATGGGGCCGTCCCCCTCAAAGGGACGCATCCGTTCGACCTTGATGACCGGTTTGTTGCTCATGTTTTGCCTCCTTTTTTTGGTGTGTTGGTAAATGCCTCTACACTATAGAAGACAAAATTTTTGGGGAAATTCTTTCAAAAAAATGCAAAAAAATTTTCGGGGCTGGGGAAAGGGTCTAGTTTGTAGTTCGTTGTTCGTAGTTCGTAGTGGCCGCCATCGGTTGTCATCCTGAGCGAAGCGAAGGATCTCTGGGGCATAACGTTGGCGGAGATCCTTCGCTTCGCTCAGGATGACGGGGGAGGAGACCAGGATGACGGGGGAGGAGACCAGGATGACGGGGGAGGAGACCAGGATGACGGGGG
>JAUWWB010000054.1 GCA_030617085.1 Candidatus Omnitrophota bacterium | reverse complement strand
CTGTCAAACCTCATAAACCTGAACTTGTAACCCAGATCTTTTAATATCCCCTCCTGGACCTGCTTGTAATAGCCATACCGGCAAGACCCTTCTCTACCTGACTGAATGAGGGTATCCGCGCCTTGCTCTAATGCTTCGATAAGAGTCCCCAAAGTGATCTTAAATGGGAAGCATATAAACTCAGGAGAATGCCTGCAGCCCAGTTCTATAGTCCTTTTAGTTATCGGCGGTGGAATTATTGCCTCGCAACCTAAAGTCTCAAGCAGCGTTTTGGAACACACATGATAGTCCCCCATATGGGGGATGACAACTCTCATGTCCTCTTCCTCATTCTTACTAGATCTATAAAAGATTCAAGTCTGGTCATAATTCCCGCCTCGGCCTGGTGTTCATCAAGCACCAAAGAGAGGATGGGAACTTGACCATTAATTTCCCTGATCGCGTAGTCTATGGTGAGCGAATCCGGACCACAGGGAAATGAGATGACGAAGATGATACCATCTACCGCTCTCTTCAAAAAAATGAGGCTCGCTCCCAGGGTCTCCCTCCCATATGTCCAGTACAGGTCACTCGACGCCCGTGAAGATTTCTTGCGGCTTTCCTGGCAAGACACCATCTCCTGGGTAAGGACATTTACGTTCATTGTCTCCAGTTTTTTTACTATTCCCAGATTGATAAAGTCATCATAGACATTATAGGGATGGCCCATTAAGGCGATATTTAAATCCCCTTTGCTCTCGGCTTTTTTGTTCCGGCCCGTCTCTATTAATTCAATGACTCTTCGGGGGCTCCCTGTAAGTCTTAAGCCCTCTTCAAAGTCCCGTTGCTTTTTCTTTGCCCGCCGATAGGCTATATGTATTCTGATCGGATTTTTAATAAGCCCCCATCCCGCGCTGAACATCGATCGATACAGAGATCTTCTATTAAAATCGATATTTGGGCTTAAGATAGCTTTCGACATGCCCGATGTCAATGGTAAGGAATTTCTCACTATATCGGGAAGTCCTAAGAACTTGGTGCAGACAAAATTCCCCTTCTCCACGCTCTCGATCCTGGGGATGAATAGATAATCGACACCTCTCTCTATTAAATCCAGGACATGACCGCAGAAGACCTTGACCGGCAAACAGGATTCATCCACGGTGTGCTTGATTCCGTTACGCAAGATCTTTTGATTTGTCCGGCCGGATGCAACGACCTCATACCCCAACCCCTCTAAGAACGTCTTCCAGAAGCGGTAGTACTTATAATAGAGCAATGCCCTTGGTATGCCTACCCTCTTCCTCATCTTTCACATCCTCTTCTTCTTCTCATCAACCAATCTCTCTATACTCTTCATGGTCTGTTCCGTGGCCACCCGAGTGCTCCTTCTATCGATACATCCTTTATGTTCCCACCTCGGGCAAATCTTTTATCGATTCTAAAGATTTTTTCAGCTCTTCCTCGGACAGGGAGTACCTGGTAAGTTTGCCGTCAAGAAAGCTTTCGTAGCCGGAAAGGTCCATCAGACCATGTCCGCTGTAATTGAACAGGATCACCTTCTCCTTGCCTTCTTCCTTTGCCTTTTCGGCTTCTTCAATAGCGCAGGCGATGGCATGACTGGTCTCAGGCGCGCAAATCGCCCCTTCGGTCTTGGCCCACAGCAATGCCGATTCATAGCATTTTACCTGGTCATACGCGCGCGGCTCAAGAAGCCCTTCCTTGACCGCATGGCTTACCAGAGGCGCCATGCCGTGATAACGGAGCCCTCCGGCATGGATCGGCGGCGGAACAAAACTATGTCCAAGCGTAAACATGGCAAGAAGAGGCGTCTTACATGCCATATCCCCGCAATCGTACTTAAATGGTCCTCTGGTTAAAGTTGGGCAAGCGGTGGGTTCGGTTGGAATAATAGTTATATCGGCTCCATTGATCTTATCGCAAACAAAGGGGAAGGATAATCCCGCGAAATTGCTTCCGCCTCCGGCGCAGCCGATAATAATATCGGGTTGTTTTTCGCCCGCGAGTTTCAATTGTTTCTTTGCCTCCAGTCCGATAATCGTCTGGTGCAGCATCACATGATTCAACACGCTGCCCAGCGCATAGCGCGTCTTGCCGGTTTTGTCGCTAACGGCATCTTCGATGGCCTCGCTTATGGCGATCCCCAGGCTTCCGGGGGTATCCGGCATCTTTCTTAAAATTTCTCTTCCGAAGCTTGTCTCTTCACTTGGACTGGCTACGCAATTACCTCCCCAGAGGCGCATCATGATCTTGCGCAACGGCTTTTGATCGAAACTGATCCGTACCATGTACACTTTACATTCAAGCCCTACGATATCGCAGGCGAAAGACAGGGCGCTCCCCCACTGGCCGGCACCGGTTTCCGTAGTCAATTTTTCGATGCCGAACTTTTTGTTATACCAGGCCTGCGGGACGGCCGTGTTTGGCTTGTGGCTTCCCGGGGGGCTGGTGCTCTCGTCTTTGTAATAAATACGGGCCGGGGTTTTCAAATATTCTTCGAGGTAGACCGCTCTGCGCAGGGGCGCCGGTCTCCACCGGTAAAGTATCTCGAGAACTTCTTCGGGTATATCGATCCACCGCTGGGTGCTCATTTCCTGTTCTATGAGATTCATGGGAAAAACGGAAGCAAGCATATCCGGAGTGACCGGCTTCCCGTCAGGGCCAAGCGGAGGGGCCGGTGCCTCAGGCAGATCGGCCACCAGGTTATACCACTGTTTCGGGATATCCTGTTCGGCTAAAAAAATCTTCTTATTTTTCATGACGGCTCCTTCATGATGATGTTCCCTTTCCCGCGTTTTGACGCTTTATTAGACGATTTACATTATGCGTTTTACCCTTCTTCGCGTCAACACATATTTTTAAGCCCCCCTTCCATCAAAAAGGGCAAGCCTTTTGGCCTGCCCTTTTATCTTTTGCGTTTTGTGTGTTCGCGTTCATGCCGCGGACTAGACGGACCACATGAGCTTCCGTCTCCGGCTTAGCTCGTCGCGCGCGTTGAAGGGTTTGATCGGCATTTTCAGGAGAAGTTCATCCGCCAGAAAACGCAGCCAGCCGAGAGGATCTTCTCTTAGATGAGCGGGGAGCAGACGGAGCGCATCGCCCATTTCGTCACGCGAGAGCATGTAATACAGATAGTGCCTTGGAATGGCCCTGCCTGTCAACTGCCCGATCAGTTTCTGCAGGGCGCTGGCGGCATTGCTTTCGCCTTTAGCGCGTATCTGTTCGGGAGTGACGATTGCCAGAAGAAGCGCCACAGCCTCGACTTCCCTGTTGAGGTACAAACCCAAACCTTTTTCGCACAGAAGCGCTTCTTCATCGATGTCCGGTATGGCCAGGACCCTCACCTTACCCTTCCCGCCGTAAAGAAAATCCTGAACATCCTGGTTATTCTTGTCCGCGTCGTTAAGGTTGGCTTTGGTCGCTACCAGTATAGCTGTCGCGCCAGGCCTTATAGACCTGTTCGCGGCATCCTCAAGGCCCAGACTGGCACTATATGTGACTATCCTTATCTTGTTACTCACATATTCCTGGAGCCGGTTCTCCTCCCAAGCTTTGGACCCGGGATCATTGGCCCCGCCCTTAATGAACATCTCTTCGGGAAGGATAAGGTCGATGGTTTGGCCCTGTATCTTGTTTATGTGCTTTTTGACCATGTCATAAGCCGCATAAACCATATTTTCTTCTTCGGTATTCTCATAATCGATCCGGACAACGGCGTTTTCAGTACTGGTCTTGATAATTGTGTAATTCCCATAGTCCTTCTCAACCGTATGTCTATCGCCCTTGGTCAACTTCACAGTTGCACCATCCTCTTTCTCGATCCTTACTTGACCTTTCAGCACGGTCAGAACGTGCGCGCGGCCGTTAATTATCGGCGGAACCGGCATCTCGCCGAGTATGGATACTCGATCAAAAGTAGATATCCCCGTAGGGTACTCACAAATAGACGCTGTCACTTCATAAGTGTGCTCACCGGTTCCGGTTCCGGCGATCTTTTCTCCAACATTAAAAGGAACGCCCAGATCGTGAACTTCCGGCACGGGCGTAAATGTATCAATGATCTGCGCCTCCCCGTCAGCAACGATCTCGTACTCGCCCGCGCTTGCCGGAACGATAAGCATCTCTCCTCCTGGCGAGGCCATGGGCACGTCGTAACTTTCTCCATTTATAACAACCCGGGCCGTGCCTTTTACCACAACCAGGTTATGGGAAGCGGTAATGCCGGTCTTTTTCAGCCTCGCCCCTTCCTCGAGCGTTACCCTGTGCACTTCCAGCCCTTTAACCTCAAACATCCCCGGCAGGCGTTCCACCGTAAATGGAGAATCCGTCCCACCGTCAATAACGACCGGTTTGGATTCTCTCGCTACTTCGGGTTTCATTTCATTCACCCTGCCAATGTCCAGCGTCTTCTTGGCCCCTTCTCTCCAGTAACCAGGGAAAGGGTATCTCATATAGTTCGGGCCGTCCTCCAGCGCTTGCGTGTCTCCGGCGATCTGCGGCTCTACCACCTCTATCCCCCGCGTGATCGCGTGCAATGTCCCGGCCGGAACGGCGATGACATCCCCGACCTCGACCGGACGGTAATGGTAGAAGGATTCGAGTTTATCGCGGGTCTCTTTCAGTTTCTTAAGCTTGAGCTCAACGGTATAATCGCGGGAATCTTGCAGATATTTCTCTGCCGCTTTAACCACATCCCCGGCATCCCTGAGCAGATCCTCATGCTTTAACCAGTTATTAAAATAATCTATGAGCAGATTAAGTTTTTTGCCGTATTCTTTAAGAGCCTTGCCATAAGCTTCTGTCACTCTTTTGCCGTGTTGTCTGACGGCTTCCTTGCTAAAACCGAGTATGATCGAAGGATTTTCCCCCGCGAGGGATCCATTTATGCCCGTGACGATCCAGAGCTCGTTCTTGGTGTCATGAAACTGTACGGACAATCTTTTCGCCGGCGTCAGTATTTTCACAAGAGGAAGCATGGGGCCAAAATTCTCAACGACACCCGCACCCAAAAATTCACGCCGGGCAAATGAAATGACTTCAGACAACGGAGCGGTATCTTCGCCCACTACGACGATAGAACTTTTCTCTACGTCGTCCGCGCCGTTGCCGTACCAGTATTCACCGATCTGGTCCTTGCCCGCGCCCCACACTTTTTTCACGTTATGTGACCGGATATATACGGGTTTACCTTCAAGAATGGCTTTAACTATCCTGGCCACCGGCGTATCGCCAGTGGGGCTTTGGAGATCATTTACTATCTGCGCAACGATCTCGTTTCTTTTCTCGACTATCTCCTTCGCCCTTTCCGGAGTGTCGGCCGTGGCATAATTTCTGAACTCCGGCGCGTTACCCGAGGGCCTGATATGAGAAACATCACCATTAGCAAAAGCTATCCTGATGCCGTCGATGAAGTTTATGGATGTTATCTCATCAAAACCTCTTTCGCCGGTAAAGTAGTGTCCGATCTTGCCCTTGATCTCGATCAATGTGCGGGCTAACTCTAGATCGGCCATTGCTTCCCTGCCATCCCGATAATACGCTTTCACTTTCCCTTCCGTAAAATCGATTTGCGTGATATCGCTGTTCTCCGGGGAAAACATCTTGATGATAACCTTGCCCATATCCGCCGTGTAGTTTTCACACCCGGGCGTTTTGTTGTCAACGACATCCGCGTGCGTGTACCTCGCCGGAAGGGTATTAATAAGCTGCGAGACTGACATCTCTTTCTGGCGGGCCAAAAGCAAAGCGGAAAGAAGCGGCAAAACGGCGTCCCTTGTCGGCAGCGCCTTTAGAGTGTTGCCGCCGAGCGTCCAGTCGCTGCCCAGAAGAAATCCGCCGTTGGATTCCCAGCTGACAACCTTTGCTCCGGGGTTGTTATTAAGTTCGGCATTCATGGCCGCGATCACGTACGGCGAACCGATCTTGGTCTGCTTGACCTGGACGCCTTTTGCTTTCAGAGCTTTGACTACACCGTCATTGGCGCTTATGGGGATGGCCGCGAATTCCGGATCAAGGAACATCGAAACCAGCGCACCGAGCTTGTCGCCCGGGAGAAACTCGCCGTTTTCGTCCGCAAGCAACGGCCTGTCGGAATCGCCGTCGGTCGATATCACGGCGAAAGGTTTATGCTTTTCCGCGATATCCCGCAGCAGCGTCCTCGTCTCCTCGGACACTTTCTCCGTATCGACCGGTATGAACTTCTCGCTTCTCCCAACAGAGATGACTTCCGCTCCCAGGCGTTCAAGTATCCTCTGCACAATGTCCCTTCCGACGGCGGAATGCTGGTAAAGGACTATCTTCATCCCCTTAAGGGCATCCCCCTGAAATACGTCTAAGTACCGACTTACATATTCATCTATTGCCAGTTCCTCATATTCCGCTTCAGGCAATGTCCGTTTTTCTTTGAACATGCCGTTTCCATCGAACAAAGTTTCTCCCGAGTTTTTGCCGTATTCCTGTTCTCTGGCTTCGGCTACATTCTTCAGGATATCCTTTTCGTCGGACTTCAGGACCTCACCGGATTTCCTGGTAAATTTTATTCCGTTCCTGTCATCCGGGATATGGCTGCCGGTAACCATTATGCTTGGGATGTCCAGCTGCATCGCGAAATAGGCGAGAGTCGGGCTTGGGACCCTGCCGCAAAAAACCAACTCACAACCGGAGTCTTGAATAGCCTTTGCAACAGCCGTCATGATCCCGGGCGTACTGGAACGCAGGTCTCCACCAAGCGCTATTGCGTTGTTCTCATCGTTAATTTCGCCTCTCTCGCGCAAAAACTCAATAAATCCCCTGGTGTTTATATAACACTCCATATCGGTCATCTCGGTAACAAGCGCCCTG
>JAUWWB010000042.1 GCA_030617085.1 Candidatus Omnitrophota bacterium | reverse complement strand
GTAAGCCCTTAGCGCGCCCGATAAATTACCATGAATTACTACGAATTACCCCGCCTCGCCCCAGGCGTATAAATTACCTCTTACCGCCCTGAGAGCATGAATTACGATCAAATTGTCCCAAATCGAGTTTTTTATTGACACATACCGGCATAATGGCTAAAATGTTATGCAATCGTTACAAATTTCACGATTTATTCATGAAGAAAATATCAAGCAGGACGATCGCGAGGGCGCTTTTATATTTGAGGACGCTGGAGACCTTGATAAGGGACGGTAAGGATACGGTCTCTTCGCGGGAGCTGGCGCGCATTACGGGGTTGACCGATGTTCAGATACGGAAAGATATTTCGAATTTCGGGAAGGTCGGCACGCCCGGGGTCGGTTATAACGTCGCGGAGCTCAAGAAAGTGCTGGAAGACATCGTCCTGGCGAAAAAGGTAATACGCATGGCCCTTTTCGGGGCCGGCCACCTCGGGACGGCTATTCTGAAATATCCGGCTTTCGGGAAGCAAAAGCTGAGGATAGTTGCCGCGTTCGACAGGGACAAGAGGAAAATAGGCAGGACGATAAACGGCGTCAAGGTCTATCCCGTCGAGAAGGCACCCGAGATAATACGAAAAAATCGCGTGGATATCGGGATCATCGCCGTTCCGCCGGAATCGGGGCAGAAGGTGGCGGACCTGATGGTCCTGTCGGGGTTGAAGGCGATAGTGAATTTCGCTCCCGTCTCTTTGAACGTGCCCGGGGCGGTGAGCGTACGGGACATAGATCTGTCGATAGAATTTTTATCCGTCTATTGTGATACGCAAAAGTGATGTAGTTCGTAGTCCGTAGTTCGTAGTTCGGAGTTCGGAGTGCGTGGGCGGGGAAGGGGGGAGATCCTTCGCTTCGCTCAGGATGACGGGGTGGTTCGTAGTAGGTCCTCCATCCGAATAGGCGGGGCATTCCTGCCCCGCAAAGATGTCGTGGGCGTGGGAATTAGGTGAAAATCGAGAATCGAAAATCGACCGCAATCGAAATGCTATTATCATTTATTTTCGATTTTCGATTTTCGATTGCTCTAAAAATTTTGTTTCGCAAAATTTTACGGAAGGGGGATATGGATGAAACCTGAGTGCGCGGTTGAGAAGATCATTGAGGAAGGCGGCAAGAAGATCGTGGTGTGTGACACTACCCGTGCGCGATTGTTGCCCGTCCTGCAGGATGTCCAGGACAGGAAAGGGTATATTTCGGATAAGGATATGCAGCAGATAGCCGATATGCTGGGGATACATCCGGTGGAAGTGTATTCGGTCGTCACGTTCTACTCTTTCCTTACGGCTGAAAAGAAGGGGAAGCACCTCATCAGGGTGAGCAACTGCATGCCTAACGTCATGAAGGGGAGCGAAAAAGTGATCAAGGCGTTTGAAAAGGCGCTGAAGATAAAGGTCGGCCAGACCACCGAAGACGGGCAGTTCACGCTCGAGGAGACGGGGTGCATAGGCATGTGCGACCGGGCGCCGGCGATAATGGTGGACAATGAGCTGGTGGGCAACGTAAAGCCCGGCGCGGTGAAAAAATTGATCGACGGTTTGAGCAAGGCTAAGAAGAAAAAAGCGAAAAAATAAGATAAGGAGTGAGATCATGCCGATGAGACAGGGTCCGGTGATTTTCAGTGAAATAGAGCCGTATGCCGGTATTAAAAAAGCTATTGAAATGGGGTCGGGCGCGGTTCTTGACGAAGTGAAGGATTCGAACCTGAAGGGGAGAGGCGGAGCGGGCTTCCCGACCGGCCTGAAGTGGAGCTTCGCGGTAATCGCCGAAGCAGAAAGAAAATTTGTTGTCTGCAACGCGGACGAAGGCGAACCCGGCACTTTCAAGGACAAGGTGCTTTTGGAAGAATATCCGGGCCTCATATTCGAGGGCATGGCAATAGCTGGCTTCGCTGTCGGGGCGGATTGCGGGTTTCTTTACCTGAGGGGAGAATACAGGAGCATGGTGCCCATGCTCGAGAAAAAGCTGTCAGAGATGAGAACCGGCGGCGCTCTCGGCAAGAAGATAATGGGAGCCGATGGATTTGATTTTGATATCGAGATAAGGCTCGGTTCCGGCGCGTATGTCTGCGGGGAAGAGACGGCGCTGATAGAGTCGCTTGAAGGCAACAGGGGGGAACCAAGGAACAGGCCTCCCTTTCCGGTGAATACGGGGTTTCTGGGATACCCCACTGCCGTGAACAACGTTGAGACGATGACGGCAGTCCCGCATATTATCGCCAAAGGCCCCGGCTGGTTTAAAACTTTCGGGACGGAAGGATCTTCCGGCTCGAAACTTCTCAGCGTCTCCGGTGACTGCGAAAAGCCCGGGGTCTATGAGGTTCCCTTCGGCATCACGGTAAAAGAGATCCTCAAAATGACAGGTGCCGCCGGCGCCAGGGCCGTCCAGGTCGGAGGGGCGTCCGGCTGCTGCGTGCCGAAAAAGGAGTTTGGCAGGAAGATATCGTTCGAGGACCTTTCCACGGGAGGGTCCGTAATGATCTTCGGCAGGGAAAGGAACATGCTTGACGCCGCGGAAAACTTTTTGCGGTTTTTTGACGAGGAATCCTGCGGCCAGTGCACGCCGTGCAGGGAAGGAGTGCCCGTCCTGCTTGAAGGCGTGAGGACGCTGAAAAGGGGCGAATGCACGAAGGGGTACCTGGACGACCTGCTGTCGCTGGCGGAGTCCATGCAGTGCGCTTCCAAATGCGGCCTGGGCCAGTCCGCCCCCAACGCGCTCGTCTCGATAATAAACGGTTTCAAGGGTGATTATAAGCTGTCAAAAAAAATAAAAGAGGAGAGGGCATTTCATGGCTAAGGAACCTTTCGCACAGAGCACATCAAGAGCGCCGATAAGCCAGAGGGCGCAGCGGATCGAAGAAGTAGAAAAGAAGGCCATGGTAGATGTCGTTATCGACGACATCGAGGTCAAGGTGCCCATGGGGACGACCATACTCGAGGCCGCCGAGAAGGTCAATATCAAGATACCGTCGCTATGTTACCATCCCGATCTGTGCCTCGCCGGCGTCTGCCGCGTCTGCGTGGTCGAGGTGGAAGGGGAAAAGAATCTCCAGGCGTCATGTGCTTATCCCATCACAAGGCCCATAAACGTAACGACATACTCTCCCCGCGTCCGGCGCGCGAGGAAAAACATACTTTATCTCCTTCTCAGGAATCATTACGGGGAGTGCTATTCGTGCGCCCGGAACAACAACTGCGAGCTCCAGGCGCTGGCGAAAGAGTACGGGGTCAGGACTTATAAGTTCGGGCACCTCGACAAGCCGCGTTTTGAGGACGACATTTCGAGCTATGCCGTCGAACGCGACATGGACAAATGCGTGCTTTGCCGGCGCTGCGTGAGGACCTGTATTGACCTTCAGGAAGTGGGGGTGCTCGAGGCGATTAACAGGGGGTCCAGTACGAAGGTGGCAACATATCTGGATAAGCCGCTGCACGACGTCATATGTATAAACTGCGGCCAGTGTATCAACAGGTGTCCGACAGGGGCGCTTAAGGCGAAGGATCCGGCGGAAGGCGTATGGAAGGCGATAGATGACCCGACAAAGCACGTGATCATACAGACCGCCCCGAGCCCGAGGGCCGCCATGGGCGAGGAGTTCGGGCTTCCACCGGGGACAAGCGTTACCAAAAAGATGAATACCGCACTGAGAAGAGTCGGCTTCGACAAGGTCTTCGACACGAACTTCACGGCCGACCTTACCATAATGGAAGAGGGGACGGAGCTTCTTTTACGGCTCAAGAAGGTGCTTGTGGACGGGGACAAAAATACCAAATTACCCATGTTCACTTCGTGTTCTCCGGGATGGGTGAAGTTTGTTGAACATTTCTATCCCGAGAAGCTTGATCACCTTTCGACGGCGAAAAGCCCCCAGCAGATGTTCGGGGCCGTCGTCAAGACCTGGTACGCCCGGAGGAACAACATCGACCCGAATGACATCGTAAGCGTGTCGCTCATGCCATGCTCGGCGAAAAAGTTCGAGTGCGAGCGCCCGGAGATGGATGATTCAGGGTACAAGGATGTGGATCACGCCCTTACCACGAGAGAGATAGCCGGCATGATAAGGGAATCCGGACTGGACCTTCCGAACCTGCCCGAATCCGATTTCGATGACCCGCTTGGCATCGGGTCCGGGGCCGCGCTTGTCTTCGGCGCCACGGGCGGCGTAATGGAAGCGGCGATAAGGACCGCTTATGAGCTCGTGACGGGGGAAGAAGTCCCGTTTGAGAACCTGCGAGTCACTCCCGTCCGCGGCATGGAAGGCATAAGAACGGCGGAGCTACCCATTAAAAAAGCGGTCGATGCGTGGAAGTTCCTGGAAGGAGCTACGCTTAAGGTGATGGTGGCCCACGGGACGGCCAACGCCAAGAAGGTCATGGAAATGCTCTCGAGAGGCGAGATCGATGACTATCACTTCATAGAGATAATGGCATGTCCCGGCGGCTGCCTGGGCGGCGGCGGCCAGCCCATCCCGACCAGCCCCGAGATACGGGAAGCGCGCGCCCGGGCGATCTACGAGGAAGACGAGGGCCTTCCCATCAGAAAATCCCATGAGAACCCGATCATCAAAGAGATCTACAGAGATTTTCTGACAGAGGGTCCGTGCGGCCATTTGAGCCACAAGCTGCTGCATACATCCTACTTAGAGCGCGGCAAGTGGATAGGAAAGCAGCCAAAGGCCAGGAAGAAAACCGCCGCGCGCAAAAAGAAAAAATAACGCGTTAAGGCGTTTGGAACGGATCAGCCAGAAGAGAACCCCGGCCTTACCGCATGCTGGAACGGTAAGCCCGGGGTTTTCTATTGGAGAATGCATGGGTAGAAGGGGAAGGCTTCCCCGCTTCTGTCATTCTGAGGCCCATGCGCGCGCCAGAAGGATAGGGGCCGAAGAATCTCATACGTGGTGTCGTTTCGGGGGTGGCGCACGGGGGAGATTCTTCGCTTCGCCTTCGGCTTCGCTCAGAATGACATGGGGGGGGAGAATTATGAAAAAAGCGCCTAAATCTTTACGGCTGCAGATAGGCCTTTTCGGCAGGATGAATGTGGGGAAATCGAGTTTTTTGAACCTGGTGACGGGGCAGGATGTCGCTATCACCTCTCCCGTGCCGGGGACCACTACCGATGTGGTAGAGAAGACCATGGAGTTATTGCCTGTCGGGCCTGTTGTTTTTCTGGATACGGCGGGGCTTGACGATGTGTCAACGCTTTCGGAATTGAGAATAAGAAAGACAAAGAAGATCTTTGACCGTTCTGACGTCATAGTGCTGGTCGTTGAACCCAACGTGTGGAACGAGTACGAGGACGGTATCGTAGAAGAGGCCCGGTCGAGGAATACGCCGTTTATTATCGTCGTAAATAAGACCGACCTGGCGAGGGTGCGAGATGAATTTGTCGATAAAATAAGAAGTAAGACCGAGAGATTCATACTTTGCTCCAGTACCGATCTGAATGGAAGAAACAACTATGTCAATCCTTTGAAGCAATACCTCATAGAAGTCTGTCCTCCGGATTTTCTGAAGCCACCGCCTCTTATAGGGGACCTTGTTTCCCAAAAGGGTACGGCTCTATTGATCGTGCCTATAGACATGGAGGCGCCGAAAGGGAGGATCATACTCCCGCAGGTGCAGACCATACGGGATGCCCTTGATAACGACGCGGCGGCGCTTGTCGTAAAAGAGAACGGATATGCGCTTCTCCTTGATAACCTGAAAAAGCGGCCCGATATCGTCGTCTGTGATTCGCAGGTCGTGTTAAAAATGGTGAAAGAGACCCCCGGGGATATCAAGTGCACTACGTTTTCTATCCTCTTCGCGCGCAACAGGGGGAACCTTGTCGAAGCGGCCAGATCCGCCGCTGTCATCGATACTTTGAAGCCCGGTGACAAGGTGCTTATAGCCGAGTCCTGCAGCCACCACCCTATCGAAGATGATATAGGCAGGGTAAAGATGCCGGGCTGGCTGCGGCAGCATGTCGGCGGTGAGCTTGATATAGACGTATGCGCCGGAAGAGATTATCCCGGGGACCTTAGTGGTTATAAACTCGTGATACACTGCGGGGGGTGCATGATAACGAGGCGCGAGACGCTTTTCAGGTACCAGAAGGCAAAAAGGGACGGCGTCGCCGTGACGAATTACGGCGTGTGCATCTCCTTTTTGCAGGGCGTGCTGGAAAGGGTCCTCTCGCCTTTCCCGGATGCCCTGGACGCGTATCGCGAGGCGAAAGCTGTGACGGTTTAGCGAGAGAAAATGCGCTAACGAAAGGAATGGAGCATGGATGCAAGAGCGGATGAAGTGACGGCCTGGGTGAAGAAAAGGATAAAGCCCGAACAGGTCACTAAATACATGGACGGGGGCAGGGACTTTATACCCGAGGCCCAGATAGAGGAAAAGTTACGTTCGCGCAAGGATCCCGATCCCAAATGGATCAGGGAGATACTCGCCAAATCGCTGTCGATCGAGACCCTCGATCCGGACGAGACAGCCGCCTTGCTGAACGTCCGGGATGAAGGCCTGCTGGGAGAGATGCGGAAGGCCGCCCTGGAAGTGAAGCTCAAGGTCTATGATAACAGGATCGTCACTTTCGCGCCGCTTTACATGGGAAACCGCTGCGTGAACAACTGTCTTTACTGCGCGTTCAGGAAAGATAACGATGAGGCCGTGAGGAGGACGCTCACCCCGGAGGAAGTGAGGAAGGAAACCGAGGCCCTCGCGGGCAGGATCGGCCACAAGCGCCTCATAGTGGTTTACGGGGAGCATCCCGAAACGGGCGCGCGATATATAGCGGAAACCCTCAAGGCGATCTACGCCGTGAAAGTAAAGACGAGAAACGGATGGGGCCAGATACGCAGGGCCAACGTCAACGCCGCCCCGATGTCCATGGAAGAGCTGAAGATGCTCGGCGAGGTGGGCATCGGCACTTACCAGGTGTTCCAGGAGACGTATCATCACCTCACGTATAAAATGGTCCACCCTGAAGGGACGCTCAAATCCGATTACGCGTGGCGTCTGTACTGCATGCACAGGGCGCTTGAGGCGGGGGTGGATGACCTCGGGATCGGGGCCCTTTTCGGGCTTTACGACTGGAGGTTCGAGGTCATGGGGCTTTTGTACCACGCCCGCGAGCTTGAGAAGAAGTTCGGGATAGGCCCGCATACGATTTCCTTTCCGCGGCTTGAGCCGGCGGCGAATACCCCGTTCACGCGGAACTCCCGGCACAGGGTAAGCGACGACGACTTCAAGAAATTGATAACCGTAATACGCCTGGCGGTGCCGTACACGGGCCTCATACTTACGGCGCGGGAGAATCCCGGCATGAGAAGGGAGGCCATTTCCCTGGGGTGCACGCAGACCGACGCCTCGACGCGGATCGGGATAGGCGCGTACAGCGACAGGTATTCCGAGCAGGAAGGCCAGAGGCAGCAGTTCCTGCTGGGCGATACCCGGAGCCTCGACGAGGTAATACGCGAACTGGCGGAGATGGGGCACATAACCTCGTTCTGCACCGCGGGGTACAGGTGCGGGAGGACCGGTGAATGCATCATGGACCTCCTGCGTTCGGGGCAGGAAGGCAAGTTCTGCAAACTCAACGCCATCCTGACCTTCCGCGAATGGCTCGACGATTTCGCTTCGGCGGAGACCCGGCGCGCGGGGGAAAAGGTCATTGAAACGGAAATAGAAGAGATAAGGCAGAAGATGCCGAAGACCTATCCTCATCTTATCGAGTATTATGAAAGGATCAAGAATGGGGAAAGAGACCTTTACTTCTGACACCATTGCCGAATTCCGTGCACTTTCGGACACCATCGGCGAAAAATACGGCATCGTAGTCCACCTGGCCGCGGTGCGCGGCAGCAGATGGTCACACGCCGCCGGCAAAAACACCACCGACATCCCTGTCCTGCCTCCCGAACGCCTAAAACTGAACGAACGGATGGGTGTGATAATCTATTACGGCCACGACGTTTCCCGGCGCGTCATGGATGAAGTGACGCGCCTCGTGGAAGGATTCAGGCGGAAAGTCGGTGCTGGCTCAGGTGGGGCATTTGAATGAGTGCGACGACGGTTTGACTTACCGGAGGCAGGCCGGCGGGACGAAGCTGACGACGGTCCGCGTGGGAGGGGGTCCGT
>JAUWWB010000036.1 GCA_030617085.1 Candidatus Omnitrophota bacterium | reverse complement strand
CGCTGGACGAGTGCGTCCACTACCCGGCCGCCAGGGACTACGTGGAAGATTCCGTTGACATGACGCTCAGATGGGCCGCGAGGTCCAGGGACAGGTTTATTGAACGCCGCGGGAAGACGGCCCTTTTCGGCATCGTGCAGGGGAGCACGTATCCCGACCTGAGGAAAAGGTGCGCGGAAGAGCTGGCCGCCATGGACATGGACGGCTACGCCCTCGGCGGTATCGGCGTGGGCGAGCCGACGGAGCTTATAAACGAGATCACGGATCATACGGCTTCGCTTCTTCCGGAGGACAAGGTCCGGTATCTCATGGGGGTGGGGACCCCTCCCGATATGCTGGAGGCCATATCGTGCGGGGTGGACATGTTCGATTGTGTCGTTCCCACGCGTAACGGCAGGAACGGCCAGGCGTTCACCTCCTCCGGCGAGATACAGGTCCGGAACGCCCCGTTCAGGGAAGATTTCAGGCCCCTTGATCCCGGATGTGAATGCTACGCGTGCCGGAACTACACCAGGGGGTACATCCGGCATCTGTTCAACACCGGTGAGATACTGGGCCTGAGGCTGGTCTCTTTGCATAATATACACTTTTATGCTAAACTTATACGAAATTCCTGGCAGGCGATACGGGAGGACCGTTTCGAGGAGTTCAAGAGGGAGTTCCTCCGGGAGTTCCGGTCTGTTAGTTCGTAGTTCGTAGTGAGTGCCCTCGGTTGTCATCCTGAGCGGAGCGAAGGATCTCTCCCACGTCGACCCGCCTGAGATCCTTCGCTTCGCTCAGGATGACGGGGAGAGGGCTCAGAATGACAGAGAGGTGGCTCGGAGCTCGGAGAAAATGTAGCCGCAGGCTTTAGCCTGCGAAGGCGGTTAGCTTAGTTCGTAGTAAGTGGTGACGGTGGGTAAAGGTTTCTCGTTCGGGAGAAACGCCAAATTTAAGAAAGGATGGGATCATGTCGACTTTAGCGTTTGCGCAGGAAGGTGCGGCACAACAGGCACCGCAGGTTCAGCAGAGCCCGCTTATCGGGTTGTTGCCGATAGCGCTTATCTTCATTATCTTTTATTTTCTGCTTATCAGGCCTCAGAAAAAAAGCCAGCGGGAACACGCGAAAATGCTCGAAGGCCTGGCAAAGAACGACGAGGTCATCACCTCGGGCGGCGTGTACGGCACCATCGTCAATATACAGGAAGACGTGGTCACCCTGCGCATTGACGACAACGTGAGGATAAAGGTGCAGAAGAGTTCGATAGCCAGGATTAAGAGGGCGAAGGTGGGCTGATAGTTCGTAGTTCGGAGTTCGGAGCTCGTGGAAAAATGTAGGGGCAGGCCCCTGTGCCTGCCCTTTGCCTGTGGCGACGATGCGGGTTCGGGGCCGGAGGCCCCTCCTACGATACCGGCCCGCTCACTCCGAACAAAATAGAAAGGGCACGGATCATGTGGAACAAGCTTAGATGGAAAAGTTTGTTGGTGGTAGCTGTCGCGGGGCTGGCTATATGGCTTTCTTATCCGCCCCTGGATGTCCGTGACGAAGAAGGGAATGTCGTCAAGGAAGGCAAGATAAACCTGGGGCTTGACCTGCAGGGTGGCATGCACCTGGTGCTTCAGGTCGACACGTCCAGGTTGACGCCGGACGAGGCCAGGGACGCCCCCCAACGCGCCCTGGAGGTCATACGCAACAGGATCGACCAGTTCGGTGTCATGGAGCCCGTGATACAGCTGCAGGGCAGGGACCGGCTGCTCGTCCAGCTCCCGGGCGTTACCGACAGGGAAAGGGCCAAGGAGATCATAGGGAGGACAGCTCATCTGGAATTCAAGCTCGTCGAGGAAGATCCCGTGCTTTTCAAGAAAGCAGTCGCCGGAGAGGTGGTCGAAGGGTACGAGCTTAAACACATTACGACCCCTGACGGAAAGAGAGAACCGCTCCTTGTCGAGACAGATGTCGTGCTGACCGGGGACATGCTGGTCAACGCAACGACCGAGTTCGCCCAGGAGGGGTTCGGTCAGCCGTATGTTTCCCTTGAACTGAACGCTAAAGGCGCGAACATCTTCGCCGATGTCACCGGCAGGAACATCGGCAGCCGCCTTGCCATCGTCCTTGACGGAGAGATCTATACAGCCCCGGTCATACGGGAGAGGATACCTTCCGGGCGGGCCCAGATATCGGGCAATTTTTCCGTCCAGCAGGCCAGGGATATCGCGCTCGTGTTAAGGGCCGGCGCCCTGCCCGCTCCTGTCGATATCATCGAGGAACGCAGCGTCGGGCCCGCTCTCGGCGAGGACTCGGTAAAGAAGGGCATCAACGCCATCATCATCGGGGGCATAGCGGTCCTCGCCTTCATGGTGCTGTATTATCTCTTCGCCGGGGCGATAGCGGACCTTGCGCTTGTCCTGAACATACTGATCATAACGGGCGCCCTTTCGTATTTCGGCGCCACGCTTACGCTTCCGGGCATAGCCGGTCTTGTCCTCACGATCGGTATCGCCGTCGACGCGAACGTGCTTATCTTCGAGAGGATACGCGAGGAATCGCGGCTCGGCAAATCTTTCAGGGCGGCTATCAGCGCCGGCTACGACAAGGCGTTCTGGACCATCCTGGACGCCAACGTGACGACGCTGATCACCGCGCTTATACTGTTTCAGTTCGGCACGGGGCCGATCAGGGGGTTCGCCACGACCCTGAGCATCGGTATTCTCGCCAGCATGTTCACCGCGCTGGTGGTGACGCGCCTTGTGCTGGACATGATCGCGCTGAGCAGACCCAACATGAAAAGGCTTCCCATGCTTCAGTTTTTCAGGAAGCCCAATATCCCGTTCGTAAAGGTCCGCAAGATAGCGTATGTTGTCTCGATCCTGGCAATCGTTCTCGGCATGGCGCTTTTCTTCCGCCGTGGAGGGAAGAATTACGGGATCGATTTCACCGGCGGGAACTTGCAGCAGTTCAAGTTTACCGAGGCCGCGTCTGCCACAGAGATCAGGGATGTCCTTGCCGGTATCGGGCTGGGCGATTCCGTTATCCAGCAGTTCGGGGAAGGCAGGGAAGTGATCGTCAGGTCTTTCAAGGGAAAGACCGAGGAAATAATATCCGGCCTTCGCGAAAAGTTCGGACCCGGGTCGTTTGAGACGATGAGGGTGGAGGAGGTCGGCCCCGCGGTGGGGGCGGACCTCAGAAGGGCGGCGGTCAAGGCCATGATATTCGCGATGATAGGCATATGCCTGTATATTTCTTTCCGGTTCGAGTTCAGGTTCGCCATAACCGCCATAATAGCGCTGGCTCATGATGTCATGATCTCGCTCGGGATGATCGCGCTTACCGGGCGCGAGATCTCCCTGCCCGTTATCGCGGCGCTGCTTACGATCGTCGGTTATTCGATAAACGACACGATAGTGCTTTTCGACCGCATAAGGGAAGACAGGAAATTCATGCGTAAAGCGACCCTCGCGGAGATAATAAACGCCAGCATAAATCAAACACTTTCGCGGACGGTGCTGACGTCGCTGACGACCCTGCTGGTGGTAGTGGCGCTCTTCATCTTCGGCGGGAAGGTGATCAACGATTTCGCTTTCGTGCTCCTGGTCGGCGTGCTCGTAGGTACGTATTCGTCGATATTCATAGCGAGCCCGCTGCTTATAGAGTGGTCGGGGAGGAAAGTCGTTCGAAGGTGAGCACTATGTCTCCTATCTACGAGCACGGCTACAAGCTTGGCGAGAAGAGCGCCCGGCTTGGTGTTTTCAGCAATATCCTGCTTTTCGCGATAAAGCTTTTCGCCGGCATCGCCGGCAGGTCCCAGGCCATGATCGCCGACGCGTTTCATACGGCGGCGGACATCCTTACCAGCGCATGCGTTTTCATCGGGTTCAAGATCGCGCAAAAACCTCCCGATAAGCATCATCCTTTCGGGCATGGCCGCGCGGAGTCCATCATGGCCAAGATCGTGTCCCTGATCGTTATCCTGGTGGGCTTGAGGATAGCCTATGGCTCCGCGAGGATATTGATCTCCGGGGATATGGCGGCCCCCGGCGTCATCGCTCTTGTCGCGGCCGTTATTTCTATCGTCGTAAAGGAGATCACCTATCGCCGCGTTATTTACGTCAGCAAAAAGATCCGCAGTACTTCCCTGAAAGCCGACGCGTACCACCACAGAAGCGACGTCCTGTCGTCCGTCGCGGCGCTCATAGGCATAACCGGGGCCATGCTGGGGAAGACGTTCATGGATCCCCTCGCCGGGATCATCGTGGCCGGGTTCATAATCAAGATGGGCGCCAACATCTTTCACGCGGCATACGATGAGCTGATGGACGCTGCTCCTCCCGAGGCGCTGAGGGAAAAGATAGAAAAGACGGTCGCCCGCGTCGAGGGGGTCGAGGACGTAAAGGGAATAATGGTGAGAAAGACCGGCATAGAATTGTTTATCGAGGTAACCATAGGCGTGGACGCCGCCAAGACCGTTGAAGAAGGGCACCTTGTAACGATGAAGATCAAGAGGGAGGTCTTCCGGGAGATGCCGAATGTAAGGGACGTTATTGTTCACGTTGAGCCGGCGTGAGGTTCAGTTATCAGTTATCAGTTATCAGAAATTTTCTCTGGCAAATGGGTACTGGTAACCTGATAAAACAAAGGATATAATGCGTGGCA
This sequence comes from Candidatus Omnitrophota bacterium, assembly GCA_030617085.1. Lineage (GTDB taxonomy): Bacteria > Omnitrophota > Gorgyraeia > Tantalellales > Tantalellaceae > JAUWWB01. The sequence goes on along the minus strand of JAUWWB010000036.1, from coordinate 4,208 downwards.
AAAAAATGGAAGATATATAAACCCGAACCGCGCCTGCAAAAGGCGCTCAGCGACGATCTGGGGGTGTCGCCTCTTTTTGCGCAGATCCTGCTTAACCGCGGTATCAGGACTGGCGCTCAGGCCCGGGAGTTTCTGTTCGGGAGGATCTCTTCGTGTCATGACCCGTTCCTCATGAAAGACATGGGGCGCGGCGTCGCGAGGATAAAGAGGGCCGTGGAGAAGAAAGAGAAGATACTGATCTACGGTGACTATGACGTCGACGGGGTGACTTCCACGGCTCTTCTCGCCGATGTTCTTGACGAGCTGGGAGCGGAGTACGAGACGTTTATCCCGGACCGGCTCAAGGAAGGGTACGGGCTTAATACGGGAGCCGTAACGCTGGCCTCCGACCGCGGCGTCAAGCTGATCGTCACGGTGGATTGCGGAATAAATTCCGTAGAAGAGATAGAGTGCGCGAACAGCCGCGGCATCGACGTGATCGTGACGGACCACCACGAGGTAAAAGGCGACAGGCGCCCGGACGCTTATGCCATGATCGACCCGCGTCAGCCGGATTGCCCTTACCCGTTCGATCACCTGGCGGGAGTCGGCGTGGCGTATAAGCTGGGCCGGGCGCTCATGAGCGGGCGGGAAAGCTTCGCGGACGGGTACCTCGACCTTGTCGCGCTGGGGACTGTGGCCGATATAGTCCCTCTCAACGGGGAGAACCGAGTACTCGCGAAAAGCGGGTTGAAGAAGCTGAAGGCAGCCGACAAGGTGGGGCTGAAAGCCCTGATGGAGGTGGCCGGGGTCGATTGGGAGAAACTTACCTGCAGGCACATAGGCTTTGCCATGGCCCCCCGCATAAACGCGATGGGGCGTATCGGGTCCGCCGGTGTCGCGCTGGAACTCTTGAGGTGCAGGGACTATGGCAGGGCGCGCCAGATCGCGCGCATCCTGGACAGGGAGAACAAAAACCGGCAGAGGATCGAAAAAGACATATTGAAACAGGCCCTCGACAGGGTAAACGAACGGGGACAAGTGGAAGAGGAAAAGGTCATCGTCCTGGTGGATGACGCCTGGCATCCGGGCGTCATCGGCATAGTCGCGTCCCGCCTGACCGAGGAATACCGCAAGCCCGCGATCCTGATAGCCTTAGAGGGCGACAGCGGCAGGGGGTCCGGCAGAAGCGTGGAAGGGTTTGATCTTTTTGACGCCATCGGCAGAGCCGGCGAGCACCTGATAGATTTCGGGGGGCATAAACAGGCGTGCGGCATAAGGATAAAAAAGAAGAACGTGGATCTCTTCAGGGAAAGCCTGAACGCCGCGGCGGGAGAATATTTTACGGAAAGCGATCCCGCAGTGCCTGAGCTCAGGATAGACCTTTGCCTGCCGTTCTCCCACGTAGGGGTTAAGCTTATCGACGAGCTCGGCATGCTCATGCCTTTCGGGGAGGATAACAGTGAACCCGTCTTTTACACCGGCGGCATAAAGGTAAAGAACAGGCCGCGCGACATAGGCAGGAGCGGCTTTAAGTTCCTGGCCACCTGCGGAAATCTCACCTGCGAGGCGGTGACGTTCAAAAAGAACGGCGTCACAAGGCCCGCCCCCGGCGACATCATAGACCTTGCTTACACACCCTCGATCAACAGTTGGGGCGGTATCGATTCCATTCAACTGAACATCAAGGACCTCCGGATAAAAAGCGGGGTCAGGTCTTGACATTTCACATTTTTTTTAAATGTCAATACCTGACCCCTTTACTTTTGTACTTTACCGGCCTTGATGCACTTCGCGCAGACTTTTATCTTTTTCCTGGCGCCGCCGATCACGGCGGTGACCGTCTGGATATTGGGGGAGAAACGCCGTAAGGTCTTTCCGGTTATCCTCTGGCCTACGCCGCCCTTGCTTTTTGCCATACCCCTGCGGCTTATCGACCTGCCGCTTACGGGTTTCTTGCCGCATATATAACATTCCCTTGCCATCTTTATACCTTTCTTTTATAATCAAAGTTGTTTTTAGGGACAAATATTATCACAAAAAAGGATATTATGCAAGTGAAAAACCCCCCGGGGGGCATCCCCGTCAGGTATATAAAGGGCGTGGGTCCCGGAAAAGCGCCCTGTTTCGAGAAACTCGGGGTCAAGAACGTATCCGACCTTTTCTATTATCTCCCGCGCCGGTATGAGGACCGAAGCCGCATTGTCGAGGTGAAGGACCTCGAGCCGGGCAGCGCTCAGGCCGTTGTCGGCAGGGTCCTCAAAACCGGTGTCTTCACTGCCAGGACGGGAACACGCATATTCGAGATGACCCTGGGCGACGGGCAGCGCAGGGTGTCCGCCGTATGGTACAACCAGCCGTTCATGAACAAGGTCTTTTCCGTGGGGCAGACGGTGATGCTTTACGGTAAGGTAGAGCTGCAGAAGCGCCTGCAGATAACCCACCCCGCCTACGAGATCCTGGACCCCGGGAACGCCAAGGACACGTCCCTCCTCCCTCATCCCTCATCCCTCGACAGGCTCAAGGCCTCACTTGACGTAGGCAGGATAGTTCCCGTTTATCCTTTGACCGCCAACCTTACCCAGAGGTATATGCGCAAGGTGGTGCGCCGCGCAATACGTTCCAGCCTCGCTGGCGCCCCCGAGGTGTTGCCCACGCGCATAAGGGCGAGGAGGAAGCTCGTCGATTTCAGGTTCGCCATAGAGAACATACATTTTCCTTATTCTTTCGATAACCTCGAAAAGGCTTACAAAAGGCTGGTATTCGAGGAGTTTTTCATCCTCCAGGCGGTCATGGCGCTCAAGCGGAAAAAGGTGAGGGAAAAGGGCATGAGGCACGAGGCGCGGGAAGGCCTCCTGGCTGATTTTGAAAAGCTGTTCAGCTTTGAGCTTACAGGCGAACAGAAAAAATGCATAAAAGAGATCGAAAGAGACATGGCCGGCGATAAGCCGATGTACCGGCTTCTGCAGGGGGACGTTGGCAGCGGCAAGACGGTGATCGCGATGTACGCTCTTCTCCTGGCAGTGGCGAACGGCCGCCAGGCCGCGATGATGGTCCCTACCGAGATACTGGCCCGCCAGCATTACGTGACGGTCAGCGAGAGTTTCATGCCGCTCGGACTGAACGTCCGGCTTCTGGTGAGCGGCATCGACACCGGGGACAGGGAAAGGATCAGGAAAGAGCTGGCTGAAGGGGAAGCGGATATAGTCATCGGTACCCATTCGCTTATCCAGGAAGATATCGATTACAAGAACCTGGCCCTTGCCGTCATGGATGAACAGCACAAGTTCGGGGTAACGCAGAGAAAGGTCCTGCGCGCCAAAGGCGGCACGCCCGACACCCTCGTGATGACGGCTACGCCGATACCGAGGAGCCTGGCGCTTACGGTTTTCGGGGACATGGACTTTTCCCTGCTGAAAGAAAAACCGGCGGGGCGGGAAAGCGTGACCACTTACCGTGTCGGGGAGGACAAAAGGGACGCGGTTTACGCCTTCATGCGTGACGAGGTCAGCGAAGGCCGCCAGGCGTTTATCGTGTATCCCAGGGTAAAGAAGTCCGCTTCCTCCGACCTCAAGTCCGCGGAGGAGATGTATGACCACCTGCGGAAAAACGTGTTCGGCGACATGCGCCTGGCCATTGTCCACGGGGGGCTGAAGACCGGAGAAAAGAACAAAGTGATGGATGAGTTCCGCGCGGGCAAAAGTGATATCCTCGTCGCCACGACAGTGATCGAAGTCGGGGTCGATATCCCCAACGTCACCGTAATGGTGGTGGAACACGCCGAGAGGTACGGACTGGCGCAGCTCCACCAGCTGAGAGGGCGTATCGGCCGCGGAAAACACGCGTCTTATTGCATCCTCATAGGCGAGCCCGGGACGGACGCCGCGCATGAGCGGCTTTGCGCCATGGCCGAAACGGACGATGGCTTCAAGATCGCGGAAAAGGACCTTGATATCAGGGGGCCGGGGCAGTTTCTGGGGACGAGGCAGAGCGGCCTCCCGGAGATCAGGTTCGGCAACATAGCCAGGGACTTCGCGATCATGGAAGAGGCCAGGGACGAAGCGTTCCGCCTGGTCGAAGAGGACCCGCAGCTGAAGGACCCACGCAACGCCGCGATCCGAAAAGCTATCGCGGAGAGGTTCGGGGTGGTAGTTCGTAGTTCGGAGAAAAATGTAGGGGCAGGCCCCTGTGCCTGCCCTTTACCTGGCGGCGAACAGAGATAGCGTTTG
>JAUWWB010000072.1 GCA_030617085.1 Candidatus Omnitrophota bacterium | reverse complement strand
GACCATCCACCATCCACCATAAACCATCAGACCCGATCCCGATCAGATCTCTCCGGGGGTCGGTATGCTTTCTTTAGGGCCCTTCGAGACGGTGAGGGACATGTAGAAGCTCATGAAAGCTACCATCATCACAACGGCTATGAAGGACTGGACGGCCGCGTTCACGATCGCCATCAGGATCTGGCTCACGTTGGCGCCGAGCGGTATCGTCGCCAGCCCCAGAATGAATCCGATGACCAGCGAGATCAGCAAGCTTATGAGGATCACCGACATGAAAAGACCGAGGGTCCTCCAGAAATTGGACCTTGCCGTTGCGACCCCCTTCTTGAGAGCGGCGAAGACGCCTATGCCATCCTCCACAACAACGATGACATATATCGGATAGACCAGCAGGGTGATAATGCACACCGCCGCGACCGTGACGATGGTGGCGCCTATGCTTCTGGTCATGATGTTATCGCCCAGCAGCAGCAGCCCCGCGGTTACCAGGCTAAGCAGCAAAACAACGCCTATCGCGACAAGGACGTACAGGAGGAGGAGCCCCAATATCCTTAAATAGAATTTCTTGCCGTAAGTGATAAAGTGTGCCATGCTGGCCGTCGCGGTCTTTATCTGGTCCTTCACCATGCCCAGCGCCCCGGCCTGCAGGAATATGAATATCAGAAAGAACAGGACACTCGAGATGAGCGACACCGCGATAACCCCGGGATTTCCCGCCCTGGCCGGATCGGCCAGAGGAATGCTGATAAGGCCTATCGCCGCGTTGAAGACAAAAAATACCAGAACCACGTTCATGAGCTTCGCGGCCTGGGTGAAACCCTTCTTGACAGCTTCAAAAATACTCATGCATACCTCCTTACGGCAAAATTGTTTAAATCCCCATCTTCCATCCGGTTCCGAACCGTTCACCTATTAGTATAATGATAATATGTAACGTGTCAAGTTTGATGAGCAAAGCTCAAACCCCCCTCCGCTCCTCAAACGCCCTCTGGAGCGTTCCGAGGTCCGCGTATTCGATGCTGGCGCCGGCGGGCACGCCCCGCGCGAGGCGGGAGACCGTAACATTGAGCGGTTTAAGGACTTCGACCAGGTACAGGGCGGTGGTCTCCCCTTCAGTGGTAAAACCCGTCGCTATGATGATCTCTCTAATATCCTCCTTTTCGACCCTTTGAAGCAGCTCCTTGATCTTCAGATCTTCCGGCCCCACGCTGTCTATCGGGGAAAGCTCCCCCAGGAGAACGTGATACAGCCCGTGGTATACCCCACTCTTTTCCATGGCAATGACGCCGCCCGGCCCCTCGACCACGCATATCTTCGAAGAGTCGCGCGCGGTGTCGGAGCATATGGAACAGGCCTCTCTCTCGCTGAGGTTGTTGCACTTTTTGCAAAAACTGATATTTTCCTTAACTTCACCTATGTGACGAAGAAGGGAGTCGACCTCCTGAGCCGGGGACTGCAATATGTAGAACGTCAGCCTCTCGGCCGAGCGGACCCCTATCCCGGGCATCTTGCTGAACTCGGCGATAAGCCTTGCCATCGAAGGTGGAAATCCTTTTATCACTTCCCGCCCTCCGTGATATCCCGCACCACGCACCCGCCGAACACGTCCATGGCCGCGTCTATGACAGGCTTCATCTTTTCCTTTGCCTCGGTCTCTTTTCCTGGGTCATCCGCGCCCGTATCGCCGGGACGGTCCGAAATTTCCAGAAGAACGAATTCCACACGCAGCGAGCTTCCGGTGACCCTGTTCACCGCTTCTTCGATAAGGCATTTGTTGTCGCCCGCCTCAAGGGTCTCTTTATGGAACGCGTGGTCTTTTCCAAACCCGATAACCACTTTGTTTCCACTGACCTCTACCGGTTTAGCCACGCTAAGGAACGCGAATACGGACATCTTTTTCTTTTTAACGTACGCCAATACGGCTTTCCACTGAAATTTTACGGCGCCAAACCCCGCAGCCGGCGGTTCATTACCCTCAGACCCCGCGGCGGCGCTCCGGCCTTCACGAAGAACCGGCTCCGGACGGACCCGGGCCTCCGCCAAATGGCCGCTGCCTGTCCCGCGGCAGGCTTCTTCCATTTTTTCCAGCCTCGCGAGGATATCCGGCAATGAGACGATGGCCCCTCTCCTTGTGAGCCTGATAAGGGTAAGCTCAAGGGGGACGCGGGCGAACATCGCCCCTTTCATCAGGGCCAGGCAGTGCGAAAGGTTCTGCAAGACATAAAGTATCTCCTCCAGGGAAAGCTTTTCGAGCTGCGCCTCCGACCTCTTGAGCTCCTCCGCGGAAAAAGCCATGTCGGATGTCGGGCTGCCGGCCACCTTGAGGACCATGAGGTCCCTCCAGTGCCCTGTGAGGCTGTTCGCTATCAATACCGGGTCCTTGCCGTTGTTTATCATCCCGTCAAGCATCCGGACGGCGCGTCCGGGATCGCTTTCAATTACGGCATCCGACAGCTCGAATATCTTGTCCCTCTGGACCATGCCGAGAAGTTCTATGACATCATCGTGAAGTATCTTTTCGCCCGAAAACGAGACCATCTGGTCCAGTATGACCAGGGAATCCCTCAAGCTGCCGTCCGAGCTGCGGGCGATCAAAAGAGCCGCCTTTTCTTCGATATTGATCCTTTCCTTTTTAGTGACATCGAGGATCCTGTCGAATATCATCTTCGGCGATATTTTCTTGAAATTGAACTTCTGGCAGCGCGACAGGATCGTGGGCAGGACCTTGTGCGGTTCCGTCGTCGCGAATATGAACTTGACGTGGGCGGGAGGCTCTTCCAGCGTCTTTAAAAGCGCGTTAAAGGCCTCCTGCGTCAGCATGTGGACTTCATCGATGATGTAGATCTTGAACTTCCCTTTGGAGGGGGAAAATTTCACGTTTTCCCGGAGGGTCCGGATCTCGTCAATGCCCCTGTTGGACGCACCGTCGATCTCCAGGACGTCTATATTGCTCCCCAGCGCTATCTCGGCGCAGGAGGCGCAACTGTTGCAGGGACTCTTATCCGGCGGCTTTTCGCAATTCAGCGTTTTGGAAAGCACCCGCGCGATCGAAGTCTTCCCCACGCCCCTGGGCCCGCAGAAAATATAGGCATTAGCGATCCGCCCCTGGAGAATGGAATTCCTGAGCGTCCTCGTAACGGCTTCCTGCCCCACAACGTCCTCAAACGTCCGCGGCCTGTACTTCTGGGCTAATACCTGGGATGACATAATGAAAAATGCGAGATTTAAACTGAAAATTGAAAAATCAACAATATATAAGCGGGAACTACTATTTTATAGCACAGAGACTTCGAAATTTCAACCGCAACTTTCACCTGGGGCGATATTGTTCCCAGGCAAAAGGGCAGGCACAGGGGCCTGCCCCTACATTTCTCGCCGAACTCCCCCTCGACTTCGCTCGGGACGGTTCAAGGGGTGGTGAGCTTGTCGAACCGCGAACTACGAACTGAACAGCTCCAGATACTGCCTCCCGATACTCTCCCAGGTCCAGTTGCCCCGTATCTTCTTATTGAACTCGGGCACATGGCGGGTGCATTCGTGCCAGTTGTCGACGGTCCAGACGACTGCCCTTCCTACGTTTTTCGCGAAATTGACGCGGTGGTCTTCGGTTATCCTTGCCAGGACACCGTAATCAGTGACTATCCCCCATCCGAGGTCCCGGCCCGAATCGCTTTCGAACATGAACTTCGGCCCGTTGGTATCGGCCGAGACGACCATGTTCCCCCTCGCGGAAGCCTCGATGATGGACATGCCGAAAGGCTCCTTAAGGGTGGGCAATATGTATATCTGCTTGTCATCAAGTATTTCCTTTTTTTCATCCGGGGGGCTTATGGCGTCTAACAGTTTGAACCTTACTTCCAGGTTTTTCGGAGTGCCTTCCGCTTCCTTCTTGAGCCGGGCTACATATTCCTCCGAAGACGGTATCCCAGCGACCGTCAGGCGGAACCTGTACGAAGACAGCCCGGCGGCCGCTTTCGCGCCGCTGATCGAAAATTCTATTCCCTTGCTTGGATCCACCCTGCAAAAAGTGACCAGGTCTATCACTCCGGGAAGGCGTTCAAGCTTCCGCCTGACGAGCTCATCGCTCATCAGGAAATCCTCGTTACAACCGCTTGAGATAAGTATTATTTTTTCGGCGTACTTCTCCGCGTCCTCCTCAAATTCCCCGATGATCTGCTTCAGCTCATCGCGGACCATGGGGCTGTTAACGATGACGGCATCCGCGTAGCGGCACATCGCTTCCCATTCCCTTATCCTGCCGAGGACTTCCGCCGTCCCTTCAAACGCCCCGACAAATTCGCCTTTCTTGAGTATGTAGGTTGTCTCAAGCGCGTGGATGGTAGATACTATCTTCGGTCGGAGCTCCCGGAACTCTTTCGCCATGTACCCGGGCAGGATATGATGGCCGTGAAGGTTTATTACGTCAAGATCGCCCGCCGAGAATTTCAGCCATTTTATGGCCGCGTCCGCAAAACGTTTTATCCTGTCCAGCTCCGTATCCTTGTCGCCAGCGTACGGCTGTTCGATCCCCCTGTCAATAAGCAGCCGTATTACCTTCAGCCCGCCGCTGACCTCGACGCTGTACGGCGTCTCCCATTCCCTGAGTTCGGCTCCAGGCAGCGTCTTTTTCGTATGGATGGAAACAACGGTAACATCATGCCCCGCCTTGAGAAACTGCTCGCAGATATTCTCCACATGAACCCCGCCGCCCCCCGTAGCGGTGGCACCGAACTGCAACGACACAAGAGCGATTTTCATGAAAAACCCCTTTTAATAAATTAAAAATCAAACATCAAAATGACATATCAAAATGCAAAATTGTTCGTACCGGGTGCGTTATCCGGGCCGAGATTGCTTCGCTTCGCTCGCAATGACGGGGGGTGGACGGCCGTTGCCGCAATTACTAACGCAGCGTCATTGCGAGGAGCGAAGCGACGAAGCAATCTCTTTACTCGCGGCCTCACTCCATAAAGATGGACGCGGCTCCTAATAGTCCTACGTCTTTTTTTAGTTTTGCCTGGACAACCGGGGTTTTGCGGGCGTAGATATTTATGGTGCGGGAAGGGATGGTTCTCCTTATTTCCTTGAAAAGCAGGTTCCCCAGCAGGGATACCCCTCCCCCGATAACGATGATCTCGGGGTCCAGGATGCTTATCATGCTGCCCAGCCAGATGCCCAGAAGCCTGCCCTCCTCGGCTATCGTCTCCAGGGCGACCTTATCGCCTTTCCTGGCGGCCTTCCCGACGGTGACCATGGTCACCTTGTCCGGGTCCCCGCCGGCCATGTCAATGATGCAGGTCTTTCTCCGGGGATTTTTCTTGAGCTTTTTCAGCAAATGTTTTACCGTACTCGGCCCGGACGCCATCGCTTCGATGCACCCGATATTCCCGCAGTTGCATGCGGCGCCCTTCGCGTCATGACTTATCGTAACGTGGCCCCCTTCGCCGGCCATGCCGTTCTTCCCGTGATATATCCTGCCGTCGATGATCACGGCGGTGCCGATACCCGTGCTCACGGTCACGTAGAACACGTGCTTGAACCCCCTGGCCGCTCCCCATATGGCCTCCGCCATGCCGGCGGCATTGGCGTCGTTCTCTAATTTCGTGCTTTTTCTGAATTTCTTCCTGATGAGAGAAGCCAGCGGCACATCCTTCCAACCGGGAAGATTGGGCGGATTGTGCACTACACCCTTATCCTGGTCAAGCGGACCCGGCGCGCATACGCCTATGCCTTCTATCTGGTCCATGCCGAACCCGCCGGCCTTCAAAACATCCCGGATGGACATATAAACCTGACCGAGAGAAGTGTCTACCCCCACCTCGGCCATCGTCGGCACGACCACCTTGCACCTGAGTTCGCCGCCCCTCGTGACAACCCCCGCAGCGATCTTAGTCCCCCCGATATCAACGCCGATAATGTGTTTTTTCAATGGAAAACCTCGTTTTCAAGCAAGAGTTCGCCGCCAGAGGGCCGGAGCCACTCCGAACTCCGAACTCCGAACTCCGAACTACT
>JAUWWB010000134.1 GCA_030617085.1 Candidatus Omnitrophota bacterium | reverse complement strand
GGGCAACGAGATCAAAAGAAAAATGTATCCGCCGGCTTTCCCTCGCCTTCGCTCGGGTTGGTTCAGGAATGGTGAGCTTGTCGAACCATAGCCTGCGCAGTACGTGCCAAGAACGAAAAAGAGGAGCGGCCTCTGGCCGCGAATAAATTTTATGGATAATACTATTGATCTGCTTAGGAAATACAAAATCGGCGTGCTCGCGGGCGGTAGTTCCAGCGAGAGGGAAATAAGCCTCGCCAGTGGGGAGGCGGTCTTCAATGCCTTGACGGGCGCGGGGCTGGATGCCGTGTTTGTCGATGTGAAGGAGGGTGAATTCCATTCGCTGATCGACCGCGCCGGTATCGACCTGGCGTTTATTGCCTTGCATGGCAGGTTCGGGGAGGATGGAACCGTTCAGAGGATGCTTGGGCAGAGGGGCATCCCTTATACGGGTTCCGGGCCGGGGGCGTCGGCGCTGGCGATGGATAAGCTGGCTTCCAGGAAGAGGTTCGAGGATGGAGGGCTGCGTGTTCCGGAATGCGGCGTTGTTCGCGCGGGAGAAAATTGTTCTTGCCCGGATCTCGGTTTTCCCTGCGTGGTGAAGCCCGCACGCGAAGGTTCGAGCGTGGGGCTTTCTGTCGTTTCTTCCAGGGATGGCATGGCTGAGGCGATAGGCAAGGCGGGCGAATATGGCGAAGAGGTCATCGTGGAGAAATTCGTCTCCGGCAGGGAGATAACGGTGGGGGTGCTCTCCGGGCGCGCGCTGCCTGTCGTTGAGATCATCCCCGCCGGCGGGGTGTATGATTTCAGGGCCAAATACAGGTCGGCCGATACCGAATATGTCGTGCCGGCAAACCTTAGCGAAACGGATAGCCGCCTTGCGCATGAAGCGGGCCTGAGGGCGCACGCGGCTCTCGGGTGCGAAGGTTTTTCGAGGGTGGACATGAGGCTGTCGGACGACGGGGAGGTCTTTGTCCTTGAAGTGAACACGATCCCCGGATTTACGGAGAGAAGCCTGCTGCCGATGGCCGCGAAAGCGGCGGGGCTGGATTTTTCGCTCCTGTGCGTAACGATGCTTTTCGGGGCGCTGTTGAAACGGTGACCTGCCGGTGCACACAGGAGTCCCTCCTCCGAATAGGCGGGGCATTCCTGCCCCGCAATGTTGGCTAGCTGCCACTGCGGGACAAGAATGTCCTGCCTATTCGATGGGGGGCGCGTCGGGGATGAGGGAGGAGTGATGGGTGGGACGGCGCAGGAGCGGTTCCCGGTTCCGAACTAAACTGTCGTTAATGTTCTCCACCGGGAACCGCTCCTGCTTGGCATTGTGGGATCAATAATAGTTCGTCGTGGGTTGAGGCAGGACTAAAGTTCAGATATGGGATGTGTAAAGGAGGCGTGGTGGGAAAGCGGAGGAACTTGAAGAAAAGGAAGCAGAAAAAGCGGGTCGGGGGGGTTTCTATTGGGAATGTCATTTCATGGAAGGTTGTCCTGATACCTTTGTTATTTGCGGGTATACCTGCCGGGCTCTTTTTGGGGGGCCGGTGTTTTTTTCTTGGGAGTGAGGTCTTCGCGATCGGTGAGATGGCGGTCGGCGGGAGCGGGGGGTGTTCTTTTGTTGACGTTGAGGGGAGGTTGAGGAGTCTTTACGAAGGGCGGAATATTTTTATGGTCGACCTGAGACAGGCGCGGATGTTGATCGAGAAGGATTATCCGCAGTTTAAAGAGGTCGAAGTGAGAAGAGTTCTGCCGGACAGGCTTGAGGTGGATATTACGGGGAGGGAAGCTGCCGCGGTAATAGACGCGGCCGGGGGTGTCGTCATAGACGGGGAAGGGATAGTCCTTGCCGTGGGAGAAGGGGAAAAAGGGCTGGTAAAGATAAAGGGCATCAGCTTTTTTCTTAAGATACCGGCAGTGGGCGAAAACCTCGGCAACAGGCATCTTAACAGGGCCCTGGCGCTGCTCGGCGTGTTGGGTGAAAAGATGGGGCAATGCAAAAAGGATATTGAATATATCGATGTGTCGGACAGGAGAAATATCGTGCTTGGTGTCAGCGGCGCGACAGTGAAAATGGGCAAAGACGATCTTTCCGGGAAAATAGATCAGCTGAAAGAGATGGCGGAAGATCCGGATGTTGATATGCGGGACATAAAATACATAGATCTGAGGTTCAGGGAGCCGGTGATATCGCTGCGGTAGTGGTGAGGGAGCCAGCGAGTTTCATGATTGTAATTTATAGTAATTTATGAAGGTAAGGCGATCCGTAGTAATTCATGGTAATTTATCGTTATCAGTGGTGCAACAGGGGTCACCTTACTGTCATTCTGAGCGAAGCGAAGAATCTCTGCCATAGATTCTTCGCTTCGCTCAGAATGACAGGGGGCGTTTGGAATTGCAGGTTTTGTTCGAACTCGTAAGGACGAAGAAGGAGACACATGGGGCGTTATTTTGCCGCGCTGGATGCGGGGTGTCGTGAGGTGGCTGCTGTTGCCGGCCGGTGGGGCGGGAACGGGGACTGTATAGTGGAAGGGTTTTCCCGCGTCCCGTCAAAGGGGTTCCGCGGTAAGGGGGTCGTTACGGATGCCGCTCTGGCTACCGGTTCCATAGCCGGGGTGCTGGACAAGCTGAGACAAAAGACGGGGAAGAAGATACAGCGGGTGTACGCGGGGGTGAGCGCGGCTTCCGTAGGCGTTGTCCCGTCCTCCGGGGTCCTGCTGCTTTCCAGATACGGCCGGGAGATCTCCGACCGCGACATAAAAAAATGCGTGCGCCTCGCCTCGACCGTCAAAATGCCTCTCGACAGGGAACCGCTGCACACGATAGTTCGCGGGTTTTCCATAGACGGGGAGGAAGGGATAAGAAATCCGCTGAATCTGGAAGGCGTGAAGATGGAAACAGGCGTGAACATCCTCACGATCAATTCCTCCGTAATAAACAATATTTCCGGATGCATCGCCCGGGCGGGATTTGTCCCCGCCGGGTTCGTGTTTTCGGGCCTTGCTTCCGTTTGCAGGGTCCTTCCTGAAGAGGACAGGGAGGCCGGAGCGGCCCTGCTTGATATCGGAAGCGACCTGACGGAAGTCATGGCCTTTCACCGGGGGGTGCTGCAAGGCTGCTGGGTCTTTCAGTCAGGGGCAGCCGATATATCCACCGACTCCGGCAATGTCAACGGGGATAGCCTGCGTGAGCTGGCATCACAGATGGTTTCACTTCCGGGCTGGAAAAAGGTCCGCAGGATCGTGGTCACCGGCGAAGGCTTGCTCATGGACGACCTGATCGAGTCGCTTGAGAATATCTTCGCGATCCCGGTGGCGCCCGGCACTTTCATTGCAAGGCCCTTTAAAGATCTGCCTCCCGACAGGGCGAGATACATGGGGTGTCCTGGCCTCCTCCCTTATATGGTCCAGGATCCC
>JAUWWB010000105.1 GCA_030617085.1 Candidatus Omnitrophota bacterium | reverse complement strand
CAGCACCTTGAGAACGCCGATATTGGCCAGCCCCCTCGCGCTCCCACCGCCCAGCGCCAGAACTACTTTTCGTTTTCTGAACAAACCCATGTCAGTGAACAGTGAACAGTTAACAGTTAACAGTTACAGTTAACAGTGAACAGTAACCCCTAGTACACCACAATTCCCGCGTACCCCACGACCTGAACGGTATCCCCCGTCACGTCGCCGCTGTCGGCGTATTTTACAAGCTCACCCTTTTTCGCGTTCATCTTATTCGCGCACATGAGCATTATCGCGGTGGGGATATACCCGCACATGGATATGTTGCTCCCTTCCACGACGCTCAAGAGCCCTTCGGGGTCAAGGTCAATGATCTTCTGTATGGCCTTTTTATCTTTCTCCTTCGCGGCCTTGCGGGATTCATAATGCGTCATGTCGCTCGACGCTATGATAACAGCGTCCCTGCCCGTCTCCTTGACCGCGGAAGCGATCGTGTCCGCCACTTCCCGCAGCTCCGGCAGATGCCCGTCTCGCACGGTTATCGGGACTATGCGCGCCTCCGGGGACGTTCTTTGTATGAATGGTAGCTGGACCTCGATCGAATGTTCGTAAATATGCGCGTCCGGCGATTCCGTGACGAGGTCCGTGTTTCTCATCACCGCCGCGAGGAGGTCCGTATCCACATCGACCACCCCGAGAGGCGTCTGCCACGCTTCGCTCAGGGCGGCAAACCGGTCGCCGTACCCCGTATGGTTGGGGCTCAATATGATATACGTGCTTTTGGGCTTTATTTTCGCGTAAACCTCTCCCGCAACGGCCCCGGAATAGATGTATCCCGCGTGCGGCGCAACGGCCCCCACCGCGTCGATCTTTTCGGGCCGGTCCGGGATCATCGCCTCCAGCTGTTTAAGAAGGCTCCCCTTGTCGCCCGCGTAAAACTGCCCCGCAACCGCCGCTTCCCTGACCATCTGCACCTCCCCGGTTATAGTCATCCGCGCGTTATAATGACGGATAGTATTATATGGGAAAGGTGGGGAAAGGTAAAGGTGATTTAGTTCGGAGTTCGGGGTTCGGAGTAAAATGTAGGGGCAGGCCCCTGTGCCTGCCCTTTACCCTGCGAACCCGTATCGCCCCACTCAACTCCGAACTCCGAACTTCTGAACTACGAACTACCCCTCCCCCGCACAACAACGACCACGCCCCTCTCCGGGTCCAGCACCTCTTTCGCGCAGCGGATGATGTCGTCCCTGGTCACGGCGTTTATCCGGGCGGGGGAGTGTTTGTGGTCGCTGAAGCCGAGGCCGTAGAGTTCATCCAGGGCCATTTTCATGGACACCGAGTGGTTGGTCTCGAGCGCGTGCGCGTGGCGGGTGATAAGCCATTTCTTGGAAGACTCAATTTCGTCAGCGGTGATATCGCCTGAAGCAACCTTTCTCAACACATCCAGAACCGCGCTTTTTGCTTTCTCGAGATTTTCTTCCGTAGTCGCCACATACAAAATGAAATAGCCGGGATCGACCCCCGGGACGGATACGGCGCCGGAGGTGTAAGCAAGCCCTTCCCTCTCCCGTACGGCGTAAAACAGGCGTCCATCCGACCCGGATAAAATGGAACTTAGAACTGACAGCGCGTATTTTCTTTTATCCTTTAGCCGCACACCCTGAAACCCCATCAAAAGCAGGGACTGTTCCTTTTGCATGACGATATCTTCCTCAAGCGCCTCTTCAAGCGGGACAACCTCCCTTTCCCGGAGAGGCGCGCCCCTGCCTTCCCACTTGCCGAATCTCTCCGCCAGGTCATCCACGGTCCTTCGGACGTCCACATCCCCGACGACGGTCAGAACCGCGTTTGCCGGCGCGAAATGTTCCCTGTAAAAAGCCGCTATCCTCTCCCGCGAGACCCGTTCCACGTTCCCGGCCTCGCCCCGGACCCTCATGCCGTACGGGTGCTGCCCGTAAAGCAGCCTGCGCAGATGCACCAGGCCGTTCTCGAAGATATCGCTGTCCTGCTCCTTTATGGAAGCGATTATCCTCTTTTTCTGCCTTGCGATCTCGTCTTCCGGGAACACCGCGTTCCTGGCCGCGTCTTCGAATATGTCCAGCCCAGCGTCAAGGTCCCCGGCCAGAAGGTCCATTGAAAGGCCCAGGCTGTTCAACCCGCTGAAGGCTCTGATGTTCCCGCCCATCCTCTCGATCGCGGGGATGATCTCTCCTTCGCTGCGATCCGCCGTTCCTTTCAGGATGAGCGAAGCGGTAAGGTTGGATATGCCGTTATTGGCGCTGTCTTCCGACTTGAGCCCCCCGGGCACGGCAAGCGTAACGGAAACAAGGGGGAGCCGCTCCCTTCTCTTGACGATTATCCGCAGGCCGTTCCTGAGCTTCACGGACCTTTCCTCCGGGGCCCGCAATGTCTCGCCGCACTTTTTCCCTACACCGATCGATCTTGTTTTCTTTGGCCCTGGAGAACTTCGTCCGCCTTCGCCTTCTATTTTTATATTATCCGGCTTCGACGGACTTCGGTGGGTTGAGGTTTCTACATCCCCGGATCCGGGGGTGGCCGGGACGCCTTCTTCCTTCCGATAAAATCGAGGCAATAGAAAAACCGTCGTTGAATTGTCCCTTGTCAGGTACTCCGAGACGATCCGCCTCACATCTTCCTTTTCGACTTTCTTCACTTCATCCACGTATTTTTCGAAAAAAGCGGGATCCCCTGTCAGGATCTGGGAACTTGTCATGGAAGAGGCCACGCTGTCGATCCGCTCGTGGGAATGGAGGTAATCCGAGATCACCAGTCTTTTCGCGCGCTCTATTTCGCCGTCACCGATGGTTCCGCTCTTGAGTTCGCCGATGACGCTGAATATCTCCTGCCTGGCCCGCTCAAGGTTTTCAGGGTCGCCCGTCCCGGTAATGACAAAAAGCCCGGGAAATTTCGGCGTGTAGTTCAGGCAGGAAACCATGTATAGAAGCTGGTTATCCCTGACAAGCCTTTTATACAGCCGGGAGTCGTTGCCCCGGCCCAGCAGGATGCTTAGAACATCCCCGGGATAAAGGTCCGGGGAAAGGAGGTCCGTGGAGTGAAAGCCCATGGCCAGGTATCCCAGTATGGCATCACCCGCAAACTCGGATATCCTTTCGCCATCCTGTTCCGGTTCCGGGAACACATCGACCCGCCGGGGCGGCCCCCTCCGGTATTCCCTGAACTTCTCTTCCGCGGCCTTAAGGGCCGTATCGGGAGGAACGCCGCCGGCAATACCTATCACCATCCTCTCCGGCGTATATGCCTCGGAGTGGTACTTGAGGATATCTTCGCGCGTGAGCTTTTTGAAGGCCTCCTCATCCCCCAGGATCGGATGCCTGTAAACGTGTTCCGTGTACGCCTCGGAGAAAAGAAGGCGCGCCCTCCTGCTGACGGGGTCGTCATTACGGAGCCTGATCTCTTTCAGGACCACATCCCGCTCGATCTCCATTTCCCCGTCAGTGAATACCGGCTCCGTAACCATATCGGCAAGCAGCACCAGAGCTTCCTCAAAGTTCTCATTAGGAACGGTAATATAATACTCAGCCGAATCCAGCCCGGTAACCCCGTTGAGCATCCCGCCCATCCTCTTCACCTCTTTACGTATCTCCCCGGCTGTCCTGTCCCGCGTGCTCTTAAACAGAAGATGCTCAAGAAAATGCGAAACACCGCTTCCCGCGTACTCCCCCTCATTGGAAAGCCCCGACAAAACCCGCACCCGCACCGTCACCAACTGCGACTCCGCCACATACCTGCAAACCACAACAGCCCCGTTATCCAGCACAACCTTATGATAATCGACAAGCTCCCCCTCCGCCCCCGCAAGCGCGGAAGAAAGAAAAAGCACCCCAACAACCAACCCCCGAAAAAAATATCGCATATTTACTCTTACACCTTACCTTTCTCTCCACAACATCACGGAATTTAAAAGCCCCACCTGTTCGCTCCGCCCCCTGTCATCCTGAACCTTTCCCCTGTCATCCTGAGCGCAGCGAAGGATCTCGCCTCCCGCACCTGAGATTCCTCGGCTTCGCCTCGGAATGACAATGGTGCGTCGCCCGGCTTG
>JAUWWB010000083.1 GCA_030617085.1 Candidatus Omnitrophota bacterium | reverse complement strand
GGCCGCAGTCAAAATGTATGTCCGCCACGAGAGGGATGTTTATGCTTTGCCTGATAGATGATATCGCCCGCGCCGCTTCCATGTGCTTCACCGCGACGCGCACCAGCTCGCACCCGCGCGCCTCCAGCTCACGTATCTGCCGGACCGTAGCGTCCACATCCGCGGTATCCGTCTTGGCCATGGACTGGATAACCACCGGATGATCCGACCCGATCTTGACATTGCCGACGGTGACCGTCCTGGTTTTTCTTCGCTGTATCATGATATCACGTTGTTCACGGCGATTCGGGAATCGCGGTACCGGGAGCAAAAGGGCAGGCACAGGGGCCTGCCCCTACTTCCCCCACCGCACAAACTTGAGCACGTCCTGCCAGCTGACGAAGAGGACGAACGCGAGGAGCAGGATGAGCGCTACCTGCGTGATCGCCTCCTGCACCTTTACGCTCACGGGCCTTCCCCGCACTTTTTCTATGGCGAGAAAAATAATGTGTCCGCCGTCGAGCACGGGGAACGGCAGAAGGTTGAATATCGCCAGCGCCATGCTTATATGGGCCGTTATTAACAAAAGCGGCACGATCCCCAGATGCGCCGCCTGCTTTATAAGATGCGCTATGCCGATAGGCCCCGAAACGGAAGTCTTGACGGGCATTCCTCCCGTCAGAAGAAGCCATATACCCTTATACGTCATCGCGGTAAGCGTAAGGAGCCTTTTGCCCCCGAAGTACACCGCACGGAGAGGGTCGTAAGAGACGGAAAGTATCTTGCTCGCGGGAGCTATGCCTATCATCGGCCGCGAAATGGTCTGGCCGAAGATATTCTTCACGCGCGAGATATCCGGCTTGACGTCGAACTCCAACAAGGTTTCCCCGCGTATTATCTCAAGGTTCAAGGCGCCTCCCGAGGCGGACTCCTTTTTGATCGTTCCCACGATATCTTCCCAGTATTCGACCTTTATGCCGTTGATGGACAGGATCTCATCGCCCACCTGTATGCCCGCCCTTGCGGCCGGATAATCCTTCAGCACGTCACCGACTTCGTTCGACAGCGTAGGGACGCCGATCATGAAGATAACACTGAACAATATAAAAGCGAAAACGTAGTTGGTTACGGATCCCGCGGCAACTACCCAGAAACGGTGCCCCACGGGCTTCGAGGAGAACTCGTAATCCTCCCCGCGGGCTTCGGAGGGGTCCTCCCCCGCCATCTTGCAATAGCCTCCGAAAGGGATCATGGAGATACGGTAATCCGTCCCACCGATCTTCACGCCGAAAAGCCTCCTGCCCATGCCGATGGAAAACGCCTCGACGGCTATCCCGGCTTTCTTGGCAGCGGAAAGATGACCGGCCTCGTGAATGAATATCAATATGCTGAAAACGACCAGCACCGCGATCCAGGTCAACACGTCCGTCTCACCTCCTCAGCCGCCCATTTTTCCGAATCCATTATATCCTCCAGCGACGGGTCGTCTATCGTGCTGTGCCTTTCGATGACCTCCGTCACCAGCTTAACTATATCCGTGAACTTGATCCTGCCATCAAGGAACAATTTCACGGCCGCCTCGTCCGCGCCGTTCAGCACGGCGGGCATGGTCCCTCCCGTGCGGAGGACCTCGAAGGCCAGCTCAAGCGCGGGAAACTTTTTTGTATCCGGCTCCGAGAACGAAAGGTCCCTTATCGCGCCGAAATCCACCCTGGGCAGGTCGCTGGCAACCACGGCGGGGTACGACAGCGCCCTCAGTATGGGGAACCGCATGTCCGGGCAAAACAGGCTGGCGCTGATGGTCCCGTCGATAAATTCCACCATGGAATGGATGATCGCCTCCGGGTGGATAACGACTTTTATCTTCTCCGGCGGCACCTCGAAAAGCCACCGCGCCTCTATGATCTCCAGCGCCTTGTTCATGAGCGTCGCGGAGTCGACGGTTATCTTCCGCCCCATGTCCCACCTGGGATGCGCGAGGACCTGGTCTATGGAGAGGGAATCGAACTCCTCTTCCTTTTTGTCTTTAAGCGGCCCCCCGGTGCCCGTTATGTACAGGGTGCGCACCTCTTCCATCTTCCTGCCGGTGAGGCACTGCATGATCGCGCTGTGTTCGCTGTCAACGGGCAGGATGCGGGCGGAGTTCTCTTCCGCGAGCCTTCTTATGATCATCCCGGCGCTGACGACGGGCTCCTTGCTCGCGAGGGCGATGGTCCTTCCCGCCTTTAGCGCGGCGACAAGCGGCCTGAGGGCGGCCGTGCCGGAGACGGCCATGAAAACCATGTCCGCCGGTTCTTCGCCGGCCAGCAACTCAAGGCTTTCCGCGCCGCAAAGGACCCTGGCCCCCTCCGGGGCGCTGCCCTTCAGATCGGAATAAAGCCGCTCGTTCCCGAGGGCGACGACCTCCGGCTTGAATTCTTCCGCCTGTTCGGCAAGCAATGAAATATTCTCGTTGCTGAAAATGGCCTTAACGCGAAACCTGTCAGGATGCCGCCTCACCACATCCAGCACATTCCCCCCAACAGACCCGGTCGATCCCAGAAGTATGATGTCTTTCATAAAACCCCGTTTTGTTCCATTCACTACGGACTATCCGCCGCCCCTGTCATCCTGAGCGAAGCGAAGGATCTCCGCATAGATCCTTCGCTTCGCTCAGGATGACAAACGAGGGCAAGGGGCAGGCACAGGGGCCTGCCCCTACAAAAACGCCTTCACGTAAAAATAAAACACCGGGACCGTAAACAGCAGGCTGTCTATCAGGTCCAGGACACCGCCGATGCCGGCGAGGCAAGTGCCTGAATCTTTTACCTTGCAATCCCTCTTTATAAGGCTTTCGGCCAGGTCCCCCGCCTGTCCCAGCGTCGCCAGGATAATCCCGAGCGCGAAAAGATGCGGCAGCGAAAAGCCCGTAAGGAACCTGCCAAGTGCCAGTGCGATCACCAGGCCCGTTAACATCCCTCCGACGGTGCCCTCTTTGGTCTTTTTAGGGCTGATCCTGGGAATGAGCTCGCTTTTTCCGAAACCCCTGCCGATAAGATACGCCCCGATATCAGCGCTTTTGGTAACAAGAATGACAAAGGCCACGAGGTTCGCCCCGTTCGCCAGCAGCTTCAGCTTCACGAAAAAAGAGAAAAACCAGCCTATGTAGAAAAGCGAGAACAGGGTGAGCGCCACGCTGAGAAGATGGTCGCGCGCGTTATCGCGGCGGAGGAACTGCAAAGTAAAGGCCAGAAGGCTTGCCGCGACGATCAGGAGCGGTTCAAGGTTTTTCAAAGCGGGCAGGCTGTTCCCCATGAATATAACGACGGGGATAAGCCCCCCGATGACCGCTCCAAAATACTTGTAGACAAATATCCCCCTGTTCTTGACCATGCGAAAAAACTCAAACTGTCCGAGGACCACGAATAACGCGATAACCAGACAGAACAGCCAGTCCGGGAACAGGTATATGACCGCTGCCACGATCAGGACCAGGACCAGGCTGACGATCGCCCTCCGGAGGAGCTTATCCACCGAATCTCCTGTCGCGCTTCCCATATTCCTCCAGAGCTTTTTCAAGTTCAGCGGTATTGAAATCGGGCCACAGAGTATCCGTCACGTAAAACTCGGAATAAGCCGACTGCCATAAAAGAAAATTGCTCAGGCGCGTTTCTCCGCTGGTGCGGATGACCAGGTCCGGGTCCGGGAGGCCGCCGGTGTAAAGGAACTTTTCGAATTCTTCCTCCGCCAGGGACGACATATCCGCGCCGGAGGCGCTGTGTTTTTCGCAAACGGCTTTCGCGGCGTCGAGTATCTCCTGCCTGCCGCCGTAATTCAGGGCCAGCGTCAGGATCATCCCGGAGTTTCCGGATGTCTCCTCCATGACGCGGCGGAGCGCGGCGCTTAAGGACGGCCGGAGGCCGTCCGACCGGCCTATCACGTTGAACCTTATGTTATTCTCTTTCAGCTTCGCCGCGTTTTCCCTCAAGGCCCGGTCGAACAGGTCCATGAGGGCGCTTACTTCTTTCTCCGGGCGCTTCCAGTTTTCCGAAGAAAAGGTGTACAGCGTAAGGGCTTTTATTCCAAGCCGGGCGCAGGAGGCGGTTATGGCATCGACCGTTTTCGCCCCGGAACGGTGCCCCATTATCCTGGGAAGGTTCCTTTTTCTCGCCCACCTGCCGTTGCCGTCCATGACTATTGCGATATGTTCTGGCAGTTTACGCATGTGTTCCCCTTTATCCAAAAAAAACCACAGAGGTCACAGAGAAGTTCACGGAGGTCACAGAGAAAATATTTTACAATAGATTTTAAATTTGTCCTTCCCCTCTGTGTCCTCTGTGGTTTCATTTCTGTGGTCTCTGTGGTTTCATTAATTCTCCCGCTTTTCATGCAATTTTTGACATCACCTCTAAAAGCAGAGAGTAGAGGACGTGCCTCTACTCTCCGGCTATCAGATATTTCGCAAGATCAAAATCACACCCTTATTTCACGAACTCTTGTTCCGCGCCTCTGGCTTCGCTTATGCCCTCCTGTCTTTTTTTCTCGAATTCAGGCAGGATCGCGATCTCGACCCTCCGGTTCTTGGCGCGCCCTTCCACGGTGGCGTTAGAGGTTATCGGCCGATGCTCCCCATACCCGGTAGCCGACAGTTTCTCCGGGGATATCCCCCTTTCGACAAGATAGTGCAGCACGTTGGTCGCCCGCGCGGTCGAAAGCTCCCAATTGGACTTCCACTGAGAATGCTTAATGGGCACGTTATCGGTATGGCCGCTGATGCCGATGTCCTTGCCCGGGATCTTCTTGTTCAGTATCGCGGCGACTTCCTCAAGGATACCGTACCCTTCCTCGTTCACCTCGGCCTTTCCCGAATCGAACAGGATATCATCGGACAATATTATGACCAGCCCGCGCTCGTCCATCTCCAGGGATACGCTTTCATCGGCGATCCTGCCGCGCAGCCTTTGCTCCAGCATCCGTTTGGCTTCCTCAAAGCTTTGATGTTCCCGCGCCCGCTGCGCTTCGAGGTCGCCGATCTTCGCTTCCAGCTCCACGATCCTTTCTTTACTGCGCGGACTCTGTTTATAAAAGTTCACCGCGCAGCCCGAAACCATCAAACTCAGCGCGGCAATCACCGCCACGCCCAACAGAGAAAACCTTTGCCCCCGCATGTTGACCCCCTTTTAGTAAATTAAAAATTAAATATCAAATATCAAAATGACATATCAAAATGCAAAATTGTTCGTAATGGGCG
>JAUWWB010000035.1 GCA_030617085.1 Candidatus Omnitrophota bacterium | reverse complement strand
GCGCTCTCTAACCAGAAATTCCGGGATTTCCAGGCCCTGTACAGGGATAAAACCGGCATACTCACCGGCGACGTCAGCATCAATCCCCACGCCCCCATCCTGATAATGACCACCGAGATATTCAGGAACAAGCTCCTCACGGAGGAGTCCGGCCTTGAGGACTACTCGTGGGTGATATTCGACGAGATACACTACATCGACGATTACGAGCGCGGGACGGTCTGGGAAGAATCCCTGATATTCCTGCCCGCGCACATGAAGGTGCTCGCCCTCTCGGCGACCATACCGAATATCGACGAATTCGCGGAGTGGATACACGCCGTGCATAAGAAGGCCCTGAAGGTTGTAAAGGAAGAGAAGCGCCCCGTGCCGCTCCATCTCTTTTACCAGTGCGAGGGCGGGTTCATGGACGATCTTAAGCATGTCAAGAGACTCGAACACACCGGCAGAGACCGGTATTATTACCGCCGCGGAAGAAGGTATCTCAAACACGAGCACCTCAGGTCGAACAGGCTGGATTCTCTCCTGAAGCATCTGGAAGAGAATGACCGGCTCCCCTGCATATATTTCGCGTTCGGCAGAAGGCGCTGCGAATATCTCGCGAATGAACTGCACGGTTTTAATTTCCTGGACGATGGGGAAAAAAAGGAAATAACCGGGCTTTACGGCCGGCTGTGCGAAAAGTTCGGACTGGAAGGCGAAAAGAGCGCCGCGGTGCTCTCGCCCCTGATAGAAAGGGGCATAGCTTACCACCATGCCGGCATGCTCCCCACCTTGAAAGAGGTGGTGGAACGGCTTTTCACCAGCAGGCTTATCAAGGTGATATTCACGACCGAGACTTTCGCCCTTGGCATAAACATGCCCGCGCGCACCGTCATCTTCGACGAGCTCAGGAAGTTCTACGGCCGCTTCTTTGCGGATCTCAGGACGCGCGATTTTTACCAGATGGCGGGCAGGGCCGGCAGGCGCGGGATCGACGAGGAAGGGTTCGTTTACAGCCGCGTGAACCTGCACCTGACATCCTTCGACAGGTTACATCGTATCGTTTACGGCAAGCCCGAAAAAGTCCAGTCAAGGTTTAACGCGTGCTACGCGACGATCATCAACCTGTACGAAAAGTTCGGCGAGAAGCTCTACGACATATACCCACGGTCCCTGCACCATTTCCAGGAAAAGAAAAGGTCCCGGAAAAGAGCGCTGGAGACCATGCGTTCAAAGGTGAACATCCTGAAGGGCCTGGGGTACATAGACGAACGCGGGGTAACCGGAAAAGGGAATTTCGCCGGCAAGCTCTACGGGTATGAGCTCCCCTTGACCGAGCTTTACGAAAAAGGCATCCTTGAGCATCTCTCCGCGGACGAACTCGGGATACTCGCGATCGCCCTTGTATACGAACCGCGAAAAGGGGCGAAAAAGCCCCGGATAAGCAAACGCGCCAGAAGCCTGGGCTATATCACGAAGGACCTCGTCAAAGGCATCCACGGGATCGAAAAGAAGGCGGGGATAAGGGACCTCAGCAAGGATTACCTTTACCACCTGAGCCCCTGCATCGAGGCGTGGATGAAAGGGGAGCCGTTTGACAGGATACTGAGCCACACCGACGCCGACGAAGGCGAGATCATACGCTATTTCAGGATGAGCGTCCAGATCCTGCGCGAGATACTCGACACCCCCGCCTCCAAACCCCTCAAGGACAAGATCAAAAGCGCCATCAGATCAATAAACCGCGACATCATCGACGCGGAAACCCAGCTGAGAAGAATATAGAGAAGACAGGGGCCATAGCTGCGCTTTTAAGATCTTTTCTCAGATCCGCGGGCCCGACCCCCTGTTGTTTCTTAAAACGTAATGGAGCAATATCTCATCCGTCTGGTGCAGACGGCGGCACGCTTCCCTGGCTATGTTGAGTATCAGCATCCCGAACAGTTCCTTATCCGAATCAAAAATGGAAAGCAGCGCGTCGCGGGAGAGGACAATGAGCTCCGTATCTTCAACGGCGACAGCGTCCGCGGAATGAGGTTGTATCGCGATAACCGACGTCTCGCCAAAACACTGCCCCACGTCGAACAGGATCAGTTCCATCGGGACATCATCGACCCTGGCAACGATCTTGACCTTTCCGGACCGCACGATATAAATATGCCCCGGGTCGTCGCCTTTTTCGAATATATATTCCCCGGCGCGAAAGGAAACTTTCTGCAATAGCCTGAAAAGAGAATAAAGCTGCTTCTCCGAAAGCCCGCCAAAAATGGCTATCTTATTCAGGATAGGAAGAACATTCTCGATATCGCAAAGCGGCGAATATGCTTTCTGACTTGTCATATTGTCTTGAAGCCTTAGGCCTTGTACCGTCCTAATGTCATCCTTCGCTTCGCTCAGGAAGACACCCGGGGGCAACCACTCCGAACTCCGAACTCCGAACTATCTTCCCACCTTGATTTTTAAGACTATAGCCTGCCCGCTTACCTCCCCTCAAAAAGCATACCTTCTAAAACCACTATTGGCAAGATTCGGGGACGTCCCATTTGGGGACATCCTAACTTTGGCTTTACGCCAACCTAACAAATTCCCCTTTTTTAAAAGACCTTTTTCTGCTATACTATCGGCGCTTACAAAACTCAACAAAACAGGAGAGGCAACAAAACCATGAGTAAAGTTCTGATCATCGGGGCGGGCGGCGTGGGCGGAGTCGTGACACACAAATGCGCGAAGCTGCCGGAGGTATTCGGGGAGATCTGTCTGGCCAGCCGGACCCCGGAAAAATGTGAAAAGATAGCCGCGCGGATAGATCGTCCGATCCGCACCGCCCGGGTGAATGCCGATAATCCGGAGGAGGTCGTCAGTCTCGTCCGCGATTTCGGAGCCGACCTCATAATCAACGTAGCGCTCCCCTACCAGGACCTGTCGATCATGGAAGCGTGCCTGGAAACAGGCGTTCCATACCTCGACACCGCCAATTACGAGCCCCCTGACGAAGCGAGGTTCTGCTACAAGTGGCAGTGGGACTACCGGGAACGGTTCAGAGAAAAAGGGATCATGGCCCTCCTGGGCTGCGGTTTTGATCCCGGGGTGACGAACATCTTCTGCGCCTATGCCATGAAGCGCTATTTCGATGAGATCCATTATGTAGACATCATGGACTGTAACGCCGGGTCCCACGGCCGGGCGTTCGCCACGAATTTCAACCCGGAGATCAACATACGCGAGATCACCCAGCGGGGCAAATTCTGGGAAAACGGCGAGTGGAAGGAAACCGAACCCCTGTCCATTCACAAGACGTTCGATTTCCCTGAGATCGGCCCGCGGGAGATGTACCTCATGTACCACGAGGAGCTGGAATCACTTGTGAAAAACATCAATGGACTGAAGCGCATAAGATTCTGGATGACCTTCAGCGAAGAATACCTCACTCATCTCGGAGTGCTGCAGAACGTCGGCATGACGCGCATAGATCCGGTAAACTTCGAGGGGCACGAGATCGTCCCGCTTAAATTCCTTAAAGCGGTCCTGCCCGAACCGTCGTCGCTGGGAGAGACCTATACCGGCAAAACGAATATCGGCTGTATGATAGAGGGCGTGAAGGACGGCCGCCGGCGCAGGATCCATATCTACAACGTTTGCGACCATGCTGAGTGCTACCGCGAGGTAAAGGCGCAGGCCATCTCCTATACAACGGGCGTCCCCGCCATGATAGGCGCCACGCTGATGTTAGCCGGGG
Source organism: Candidatus Omnitrophota bacterium (assembly GCA_030617085.1). Taxonomy (GTDB): domain Bacteria; phylum Omnitrophota; class Gorgyraeia; order Tantalellales; family Tantalellaceae; genus JAUWWB01. The sequence continues at coordinate 5,197 of JAUWWB010000035.1, read as the reverse complement.
TCTGGACCGGAGAGGGGGTTTTCAACGTTGAAGAGTTCGATCCGGACCCGTTCATGGAGAAGCTTAATATCTACGGACTCCCCTGGGTGGTGAAGGAAATTGAATAATTATCCCGCGGACATCGTCTCAAAGGTCCCCCGTACGCCGTGTTACGTCGTTGACGAGAGAGCCCTCCTGAGGAACCTTGAGCTGCTCCGGGAGGTGCAGCAGCGCGCCTGCTGCAAGATCGTCCTTGCTCTCAAGGGCTTCGCGATGTTCGGCGTTTTTCCAATGATACGACAATATCTGGCCGGGACCGCCGCAAGCTCGCTTCACGAGGCGCGACTGGGTTCTGAGGAATTGGGCAAAGAAGTCCACGCGTACGCGCCAGCCTTTCCCCCCGGCGATTTTGAGGAACTGCTTCAATATACCAGCCACATAACCTTTAACTCTTTTTCGGAGTGGCATCGTTTCAAACCATTGGTTGCAAAGTCCGCAAAAGAGATACACTGCGGCCTGCGCGTAAACCCTGAGCATTCCGAAGTGAAGGTCGCCCTGTACGACCCCTGCGCCCCCCGCTCCCGTCTCGGGATCAGGGCGGAAGAATTTGAGGGGCAGGACCTGGACGGGATAACGGGGCTCCATTTCCATACCCTTTGCGAGCTGAATTCCGATTCGCTTGAAAATACGCTTGCCGTTGTGGAGGAAAAATTCGGGCCTTACCTGCCTCAGATGAAATGGGTCAACTTCGGCGGGGGCCATCACATCACGCATCCGGATTACGGCGTGGACAGGCTCTGCCGCCTGGTTAGCGGTTTTCGCGAAAAGTACGGCGTAGAAGTCTACCTTGAACCGGGCGAAGCAATAGCGCTAAACACGGGTTTCCTGGTGGCAACGGTGCTGGACATCGTCCGCAACAGCATGGATATCGCCATACTTGACACCTCCGCCGCGGCGCACATGCCGGACGTTCTGGAAATGCCGTACCGCCCGAAGATCGTCGGCGCCGGCGAACCCGGCGAGCTGGCCCACACGTACCGCCTGGCCGGCATGACCTGCCTGGCCGGCGACGTCATAGGCGACTACTCCTTCCCTGAACCGTTAAAGCCCGGAAGCCGCGTCACTTTCACCGACATGGCCCACTACAGCATGGTCAAAAACAACACCTTCAACGGCATACGCCTGCCCTCGATCGCCATATACAGGCCGGCAAGCGGAAAGATCGAAGTGATCCGCGAATTCGGTTACGAGGATTACCGCAACCGTCTTTCCTGACCCAATTCCTTGCCTCTCGCTCAAACTGATGATAAATTTGAATACATGAAGAATATATCGCGCCGCAAAATAACCCTTGCATGCCTGATCGCGCTTAGCGGGTACGCAACATACCGCCTTTTCGACACGCGGTTCGTGAAGATCACGATAGACTACCTTGCTTTTTCGGCAGGGATATTTTTAATGGTGGAAGGCCTGTACAAGATATCCAGGTCAAAGGTCGCCATTTCCGCGGACCAGTTCCTGAGAGGTTTCAGGGTCATGATCGGAGGCTGGATCTTCTTGATACATCTTTCCCAATTCATGAAGTACCGGGTTTTCTCCAGGCAGATCGCTGAGATCACGATAGACTATAAGGACTACTTCGCTTTTTTTATGGGGATTTTTTTACTGGCGGAAAGTCTTTACAAGATATCCGCGTCAAAAGCCCCTCTTTTCCCCGCCCAGTTCCCGAGGATCCTCCGTGCCGTCATCGGCACATGTCTTATCACAATACACATCGTGCAATTCATGAGTAAGATTGGCTTCTAAAATTGACTCCTTAGATACGGAGTCAAGTCCGGACACAATTTGGGCACAGGGAATTTTATTAAATTTTGCCCGCGAATATTAACAAACCTACAATAACGAACATTGATGCCCCTGCATATCTTATAATTTCCGGTTTTATATACTTTGCCAATGTTGCCCCTATCACCACCGAAATTGCAGTAATAATTATATACGCAGCTACTGACCCCAACCATACCGTTAAAGGTTTTCCCGTTTTTGCTGCCATACCTATACCTACTAACTGAGTCTTATCGGCAAGTTCCGCGAAAAAGACAGCTGAAAATGTCGCTAAAAATATTTTCAAATCCATCATTCACTTCCTTATTAAATATATACCTGGTTCTCAGACATATCTTTACCAAAAAATAAACCGGCTATAGCAAACATAGTAAAAGGTTTTATGCACCAATTTACAAATAACGTTAAAACTACCGGCTTAGGGGTTTTACCGGCCTTAATAACTTCCGCGAAATCGATCTTTACCATGATTGGATACATCATAAAGAAAAGACAAATTGCGATAGGTATCGATACCTGATATATGGAAATCTTATCCAATGTAATAGCCGCTGTCGGGAACAGTTTGCCGAGTAAGACCCCTAAACCTACGCATCCTATAACCCATACTGTCAGATACTTTTCAAAAAAACTTAACCTTCTTTCTTCGTGTATTACTCTTTCCATTTTTTTACCCTAAATATTTTAATGCTCCTTCACTTCCCCCTTTTGTCAAGTAGGGTCATTCCACCTCACCCTGTTTGTCCTGTGTCCTCTGGACTATCATCCTTACTTTTCCCGTGGCGACCAGTTCGGCGACGGCAATGGCTTCCCTTATTTCTTCATCCGAATTTCCAAGCTTTTTTGCTTTTTCAAGATGAACCTCGTAACAGGGCTCACAACCGGCTCCAAGGGACACGGCCACGGCTATGAGTTCCTTAGTTTTGAGTGACAGCTTGCCGTCCGTGAAGACTTCCCGGTAAAAATCTACGAATTTCCGGTTTATTTCAGGACTAACTTTTAACATGCTTCCTCCTTGTTTTTCTTACCGCTCTACATATTTTCCGGGGTCTAAGTTTTAATTTATCCCGGCCGACTCGCAACCATTCAAAGTTTTTCTCTATGCGCACCTGCTATAACATACTTCTGATAAGATGTGCCCACGTATAGTAGCACCCCACAAGAATAAATACGACACCCGTAGCTTTCCTTGTATAGAACTCAAGTCTGCTCAATCTATAGAACCAATATGAAAATGACAAAACGCCCAACGTTATGCCTGCAGCGAAAATAATCACCGGGAGTCCGGTACCAACCCCATAGACGAAAGGCAACATGATGCCATACCTGTGATTCAGCGAAAGTGGGATCAGGCTTCCGAAAAATAACGCCGCGGAAATCGGACAAAATGATAATGCGAACATAATTCCAAGCACAAACGCGCCTTTGGCTCCTGACCGCGCTAACGCATTTTGCTTATTCCGCGAAAAAGAAATGCTCGGGAAGCTAAACCTGACCGCGTCAAGCAAAAACAGGCCAACAAACACCAGGATCGGTCCCAATACTTTATTCATATATCTTTGCAGAAAATTCGCTACAAAGGGAACGCTGACCAGTGAGGCGATGATAATCGCCCCCAAAACAGCATAAGTCAACATGCGTCCAACCGTATAAGCGATTCCGGACCAGAAGACACGTTTCGGATGCATAGCATGCTTGGACAAAAACGATATCGCCGCTATATTAGTAGCAAGGGGACACGGACTTATCGAAGTGAGGATCCCGAGCCACAACGCTGAAATTAATGCGACCATCTCCCCCCTTTATAGTTCGCACAGAAAGTTGTTTGCCGCGTTTTTTACGTAGTCATAGAACCGCCGTTTGTTTCCCAGATATTCCCATACTTTCCGAAGGTTTTTATACTCAACCTCTTTCCCGTCTTTTACCAGAGAAACTATTACTGATCTTGTGTAAAGCTGATAATCTTTTACGAAATGCGCGTTTTGCTTCTGATCGACATTTACGACCTTGTAGACCAGCTCCCCCGACTGGAGTTCTTTGCTGAAGAACTCATCAAGGGCCCCTTCAGTGTACAGCTCGATCCTGTGACAGGAGGCGCACCGGAAATTTCCGTGAAAATAGTAAACGTCCACCCTGTCCAAACGCTCTTTTCCCGTATCCGCCGCCGCGTGCCGGACGGCCGGCAAATGGCATGCAGCCAGAGTGAAAAGAATGATCGCCAGTAATCCAATTCGTATTCTCACCTGTAGACTCCTTTTTCGCCGAACACACCCCTTTTAAAAACGCGTGGCCACGCGCGCAACTGGCACATTTTCGCCACTCATAGCGGAGTCCCGGCCCTCTGTTCATTTTCTGCCCTTTTTAAGAAATGATCTTTTCTATCTCTTCAACTGATGGAATTCTGCCGGTTGTTTTTACTTCGCCGTCAACAACCATGGCCGGTGTTGACAGGACTCCGTATTCGGTAATCTTCGCGATATCCTCGACCTTTATCACTTCCGCTTCGATCCCTTTTTCCGCAAGCGCGATCTTGACATTCTCATAAAGGGTTCTGCATTTGGGACACCCCACGCCTAAAATTTCGATTTTCATTTTACCCCCGTTTTTTTCCATTGTTAGAGCGGTACAAATTTGTATTTTTCGTCCTTAACAATAAGCACCGCGCACTTTGCTTTTCTCGAAACCTTATCGGTCGTCGAGCCCAAAAGGGCATGCTTTACATTGCTTCTCCCCCGGCCGGACATGACGATCAAACCTATGGAACGCTGCTCAGCGAATTTAATGATCTCTACAAATGGATGTCCTTCCTTGATCACTGCTCCGGCCAACAGGTCCGCGGGAACATACTTCTTGAATTTCTCCAATTGCTTTTTCTTCTCTCCGACAAAATCCTTATGGATTTTTTCGCACACCTCCTCCAGCGGCGGATGCGCTTCATGGATACGTTTCATGTGGAAGATATCTTCCTCGACATGGATCATGTAGATCTTTCCGTTGCAGAATTCCGCCAGTTTAACCGCTGTCATTAACGCCTTTTTAGAGAAATGTGAAAAATCAATCGGCACCAGTATCTTCTTAAACATCATTTTGCCCCCTTCGAATTATCTTGCCATAAAGCCAAAAGCTATACCTGAAAAGGTAGCCATAACAACCACCAGGCCGGCATATGTTACGGTTTTTTTCGCGCCAATAACCCCTCTAATAACGATCATATTCGGAAGACTTAAAGCCGGGCCGGCTAGAAGCAGGGCTAACGCCGGACCCTTCCCCATCCCGGACCCAATAAGACCTTGAAGTATTGGAACCTCCGTTAGCGTGGCAAAATACATCAATGCTCCGGCTATAGACGCGAAGAAATTCGCGAATAACGAAT
>JAUWWB010000163.1 GCA_030617085.1 Candidatus Omnitrophota bacterium | reverse complement strand
GGCGATTCGTTAACAGATGACGATGTCAATAACATCATGGTCGATCTTGGATCGGGGGTGGTAAAAGGGAAACAGGTGGTGGATTATGTTACGACCCTTGGAGGATACGACACGCTTAAACAAATCGCGAAAAAGACTTCACGAAAAGTGATCGATATACAATGTGACGTGGTGGATATTGCCGGGGCGTCGGATCGCGCCTGCGAGGGGGAGCTTGAGGTGCTTACGGAGGTCTGGTCCTATTTATCGGAGCGAGATAAATACGAAACGTTTGATGAAAGCTACGGTGATGTGCTGGACCTTCTCAGGGTGATCGCGCGCTCTTACCGGGATGATCTAAACGGCGATCATATACTTGACAAGACCTATGCGATTCGCGAATTTGTCAGAGGCGGCGCTATCCGGAATAACATCAAGGATCTGGCAGCGTTTTTCAGGTTCGTTGACGAGAATAGAGGCAAAGGAGGGTGGGAAAACGAGAACCCTTACAAAGGGTTACGGAAACTTGCTGAAGAACTTAAAAACCACGTATTCATAAACCCCGCGTTATTAACTGTCATTTCTTGGGCTGCGGGCCATGAGGTTTCGAAAGCCATGAAAGCATTATTGATGGCAAAGGATCTGGTAGGCAATAAGTTGACGGATGATGACGTCAATAACATCATGGCCGATCTTGGATCGGGGGTGCTAAAAGGGAAACAGGTGGTGGATTATGTCACGATTCTTGGAGTCTATGACATACTTAATGGAATAGCCGAAAAAACCGGTCGGAAAGTGTTTGATGTGCGGCTTGACCTTATGGAAATTACCGGGAAGTGTGTCGGGGCAGGAAGGGTGGTGAGGGCGTTATGGGAAAAAGATGTCATAACCAGGGAGAACTACGTGGATGTCATGGATCTTCTTCATGAGGTTACCAGAGGTTCGGCGTTTTGCCGGGACAAAAAATGCCGCGCGGCTTCCGCGTACATCAGTACCGGTGATGCCCGGGAAGATAACATCCGGGATATAACAGCGCTTTTCAGGTCCATTGAGGATAACGGTTTGGCCGGCGCGGTGGTGGAGAAATTTTACGAAGGGCTGGAGGAACTTGCCGGGGAATCAGACGGGAAGTTTATGGATCGCGATATTCTGAGTATACTTATTGACGATGCCGGCGAGTCTAGCGATGTTTCACTTGACACGTTATTATCGGTGGCGAGAGGGAATAATTCGTCCTATCGGGATGGTGACATGCTGATCCCGGGCATTCGTTATGTTCATGAACATGTGAATGGAAAAGGATCCGTTCTGGGGTATCTGCTGCAACTTCGGGGCAGGATCGACGCGGGGCAGTCGTTTTTGATCCTTAATGAGACGAAAACCTATTTTGAGAAAAAAAAGATCTCTTTTGACGCGGATGAAATGTTAATGTATCACCTTCCCGCCACACTACTGACACCGATAAGAGGCAGGGATATCGGCGATCTGTTCATGGAAATAGATCCCCGCAATTATACCGGGGAACCATACGCCGCGTATCTTTATCTGAAGCTGTTAAAGCAGATCCCCGCAAGCAGATATTTATGCTACAAGGATTTCCTGGAGATACTTCAAAATGGAGTGGAGTCTCCTTATTCTTCCATGGTGCTGAAATTTGTCCAGAAGCATGTTTTCGGCGAAGACCTGGAACTTACATCCGAGCAGCAGCGAAAGATCATTTTCCTGAGCATAGCTTTATTCAGAAAAATACTGAAGATGGCGGAAAACTCGTCCCTTCCGCGTAAAACAGTGATAACATTCAGAGAACTGATCAGGTTCAATATCGATTTCAGCAAATTCTACCTGCGCAATAAGGGCCGGCGCGAAGGGCTGAAGAATATCCTGGAATATTTTGTCCTTTCCGCCCATACGGTCTGCGGCAGGGTGATAGTCGACACGCCCACCAAAGAACAGTTCATAGACGTGCTCATGGACAGCCTTTCTTCCAAAGAATTTCTGGGACTTCTGGGCGAAGCGCAGATGACCTCGGATCAGCTTGGCGTAAACCTCAGGGAGACCATAGACAGGATCATTACATATGCCGATTACGGGGATCTGTCGCGCGCGCCGCGCAAAAACGAGGTCCCCGTGGAAACAAACATACGCGCGCTTGTGAACAGGGCAGCGCAGGTGAACAGGCCATTGCTTCTTTCGGTGGATAATGACAATTCACTTTTTGTAGAGGAAGTATTCAAACAGATAGACGAGGACAAGGATAGCAACACGTCGGTGCACATGGCTTTCAGCGGATTTACCAAACGGCAGGAGCTGTTCGGCATGTACCTGCCGTTAAACGCCCTTCCGGAAGAAGAAGCGGACAGCCTCATAGGGAGCGCGGATAAGAAAGATATTAAGGCGGCGCTGGGGACGGTCTTAGGCTTAACCGGGGAGGAGGAAGAAGAATATTACGGCGATTGGGAGAACAACGAATACAACGTCCGGGACGATCCCGTGCTGAGGTCGGCGATAGCTTCGTACCTGGACGCGAAAAGAAAGAAAAAACATAAGGATGCGTGGAAAGAATACATGAGGTGGCATGACGGCATCCTGGTAAGAATGGCCAGGGAAGCCCAAAAGGCGG
>JAUWWB010000048.1 GCA_030617085.1 Candidatus Omnitrophota bacterium | reverse complement strand
GAAAGGACGCGTAGATCTTCTCGGCATACCCGGGCCCGATACCGGGGCAAAGCGTCAGAGTGCGTATCCAGGCCACCTCGTCGGCCGGGTTGGCCACGATCTTCAGGTACGCCAGCACGTCCTTGATATGCGCCTGTTCGAAAAAGCGAATGCCCCCGCGCACGACGTAGGGGATCCCGCGCTTGACAAGCTCCATTTCCAGTTCCGCCGACTGGTAATGCGCCCTGAAAAGGACGGCGATATCGCTGAGTTCCGTCCCCTCCTCGTGCATCTCCTGCACCCTTTGCGCCACGAACCTTGCCTGGGAATAGGGGTCCTTCACCTCGACGAGGGCCGGTATCTCCAGGGATGGCTTGACGGCTTTGAGCTCCTTGTAGAACTGGTTCTCGTTGTTGAGAAGAGAATCATTCGCAAGGTTCAATATCTCGGGGGTGGAACGGTAGTTGGTCTCCAGCTTGAATATCCTGGCGCCGTCAAACTTTTTCGGGAACCGGAGTATGTTTTCCACGCGGGCGCCGCGGAACGAATAGATGGACTGCGCGTCATCGCCCACCGCCAGGATGTTCCGGTGATTTTCGCAAAGGATATCGATGATCTCCGCCTGGAGGGAATTGGTGTCCTGGTACTCGTCCACCATAACATACCGGAACTGCTCGGTGAACCGCCGCCTCGCCGGGGGAACGGTTTCCAGAAGCCGCTTCCAGTTGGAAAGCAGGTCGTCGTAATCCATGTTGCCGGAAGCCTTCTTTTTCTTCTCGTACAGGTCTTTTACGCCTTCGATATCACGCGCGAACTTCTCGAAATAGGGATATCTTTCCTCCAGGACCTTCGCGACGGTCTTGCCGGTATTCTCGGAAAGGCTTATTATCGACTGGACCACGGAAGGCTTGGGAAACTTCTCCTCTTTCGCCGCGGAGCGCGCCTTTTTCATGCAGGCCTTTATGAGGTCGCGGGAATCATGCTGGTCGAGTATGCCGAAATCCCTGCTAAACCCTATCTCGGGGGCGTACATCCGTAGCGACCTGTTCCCGACATGGTGGAACGTACCGCTCCACAATCCCCTGGGCGTATATTTCAAAAGCATCTCCGCGCGGTCGTTCATCTCCCGCGCGGCCTTGTTGGTGAACGTCATGAGGAGGATGTTTTTCGGCGGCACGCCCCGCTCCAGCAAGTACGCAAGGCGATATATGAGGGTCCGCGTCTTCCCGCTCCCCGCGCCGGCAAGCACGAGACACGGCCCATCGGCGCCGGTTACCACTTCATACTGCTGGGGATTAAGGCTGCCCTTGAAATCAATGTGGGTCTCCAGCTCTCCCGCCGGTTCGTGTAGGATGTATTTCTTCATGGTTGGGTATTATAGCGTGCTCACGCGCCACACTCCACGCCCCAGATCTCCTCCGAGTACTCCCTCACTGTCCTATCGCTGGAGAATTTGCCGGAATTGGCGGTGTTCATGATGGATTTTTTCGTCCACTCTTCGCGGTCCAGGTACGCCTTCGAGACCCTGTCCTGCGTGAAAAGGTAATCTTCGAAATCGGCGAAGACCATGAAGGGGTCGTGCCAGAGGAGCGAGTTGTATATGAGCTTGAATATCTTCGGCTCGAACTGCGAGAAAAAATCCTCCTGGATCAGGCGCAGCGCCTCTTCCAGGAGTGGGCTGTTCAGGATGTATTCCCGCGGGTTGTAGCCGGCTTCCCTCATCCCGGCGATCTCGTGCGCCTTGTGCCCGAAGATGAAAATGTTCTCAGGGCCAACCTCCTCCGCGATCTCTATGTTGGCGCCGTCCCAGGTGCCGATCGTGACGGCGCCGTTGAGCATGAATTTCATGTTGCCGGTGCCGGAAGCTTCCTTGCCCGCGGTGGATATCTGTTCGGAGAGGTCGCTCGCGGGGAATATCCTCTCGGCCAGCGAAACGCAGTAGTTCTCGAGGAAGACCACTTTCAGCTTATCTTTTACATCAGGGTCCTTGTTGATGACATCGGCGATATTATTAATGAACTTGATGGTCAGCTTGGCCATGGCGTAACCCGGGGCCGCTTTCCCGCCGACTATGGCCGTCCTGGGGACAACGTCCTTTTCCGGATCGTTCTTTATCCTTATGTACTGGGAGATCAGGTACAAGGCGAACAGGACCTGCCGCTTGTATTCGTGGATCCTTTTTACCTGGACGTCAAAGACGGAATCGGGATCTATTATGATGTCGGTTTTGTCCTTCACGTAACCGGCCAACCGCACCTTGTTTTCCCTTTTCACGGCCCTCCATTTTTCGCGGAACGAGCCGTCCGAGGCAAAAGGGGCCAGCTTTTTGAGCCGCGCGAGATCGGTTGCCCACTCATCCCCTACCGCGCCGCAGATAAGTTCCGACAGGGGCGGGTTCGCCTTCTTGAGCCACCGCCTCTGGGTAATACCGTTCGTCTTCACGTTGAGCTTGCGCGGGAAAAACTCAGAAAAATCCTTAAAGAGGGTCGTCTTTAAAAGCTCGGTATGAAGCCGGGATACCCCGTTCACGGAATGGCTCCCGACGATGCAGAGGTGGCTCATCCTTATCTTCTTCACCGGGCCCTCTTCGATCAATGACATGCGGCGGAGCTTTTCGGGAGCGTGAGGATAACGGTTGGCCACTCCCCGCAGGAAACGCATGTTGATCTCGTATATCAGTTCCAGATGCCTGGGCAGGAGCTTTCCGAAAAGCGGCACGGACCATCCTTCCAGAGCTTCCGGCATGATCGTATGGTTGGTATAAGCGAAGGTCCTGACGGTTATATCCCAGGCCGTTTCCCAGCCCAGCTCTTCTTCGTCGATCAGGATGCGCATCAGCTCGACGATGGCGATGGCAGGATGCGTGTCGTTCAGCTGGATGGCCACCTTGTCGGGAAACGTCCGGAAATCCTCGTTGTGCATCTTGAACCTGCGGATTATGTCCTGCATCGAGGCCGACGTGAAGAAATATTCCTGTTTCAAGCGCAGTTCAACCCCCTTGAGCACGTTGTCGCTCGGATAGAGGACGCGCGAGATGTTCTCGGAAATGATCTTGTTCTCACATGCCTTGATATAATCGCCGTCATGGAAGTAGTCGAGATCGAATTCCGCCGTGCTTCTGGCCGACCAGAGCCTGAGGTTATTGACCACGGCGTTCCTGTATCCCGGGATGGGGGTATCGTAAGCCATCGCGAGGACGTCGCTCGTATCCACCCAGTCGACGTGGAACTTGCCGCTCTTGTCCACGCGCTTTACGGTCTTACCGTAAAAACGTATTTTCAAAGTGAATTCCGGCCTCTCGAACTCCCAGGGATTTCCCAGGCTCAACCATTCATCGGGGGTCTCCACCTGGTATCCCTTGACGATCTTCTGGTCGAATATGCCGTAATCATACCTGATGCCGTATCCGGTAGCGGGGATCCCGAGCGTGGCCATGGAGTCCAGAAAACACGCCGCGAGCCGGCCAAGCCCACCGTTGCCGAGCGCCGGGTCGATCTCCTGTTCGTAAAGATCTTCCAGGTTGAAGCCCAGCTCCTCCATGGCCTTCTTGCTTTCGTCCACAAGTCCGAGATTGAGTATGTTGTTGGCAAGAAGCCGGCCGGGGAGAAACTCGAGGGAAAGATAGTAAACCCTCTTGCAGTTCTCATCGTGGTATCTCTGCTGGGTCACTATCCAACCTTCGATCAGTCGGTCACGGATCCCCATCGCCATGGACTGGAAATTATCATAATCGGTAGCGGTGTAAATGTCCTTGGCGATGGAATATTTCCGGTTATGCAGAAAAGCGGTTTTGAGGCTTTCTACGGTATTTTCCTTCCCGGACAGATCGTTCTTCATGGCTCGAACCCCCTCGCAGGTAAAGGGCAGGCACAGGGGCCTGCCCCTACATTTTTCTCCGAACTCCGAACCCCGAACTCCGAACTATAAATCTTCACACCTTAAGCAAACCCAGCACGTCCTTGACTCTGGCTGTGGCCACGCAGATCACGGTGTCGGCGCCTCCGTAATACACGAACAGCGTATCGTCCATCACGACGGCTCCGCAGGTGAAGGTCACGCTCGGCACGACGCCGCTCATCTCATAATCCGCTTCGGGTTCCAGGAACGGCCTGTCGTACCTGCCTATGACCTTGCCGGGATCCTTCAGGTCCAATAGCGCCAGGCCCAGGCGGTAGCGCATCTCTCTGTCCACCCCGTGATAGATCAATATCCATCCTTCTTCCGTCTTTATCGGGGGCGCGCCGCCGCCGATCTTGAAATATTCCCATTCATACCTGGGGCTCAGCAGTATCTTCTGGTTTTCCCAGGTCTTCATGTCGTCGGAATACGCTATCCACATGTGCGGCGGGATCCTGTGGACGAGCACGTATTTCCCGTCAAACTTTTCCGGGAAGAAGAACGAGTTCTTGTTGTCCACCATGTAAAACGGGTAGATCCTCTCCCCCCAGTTCCAGTTCTTGTTCAGAAAGTCGTCCACGGAAATGGAGGTGATCCCGATCTGAACGCGTTTCAGGGGGAATACCATGCCCATGTTGGTGCCGTAAGCGGAGTAGTTCAAATAGATCCTGTCCCCTATCCTCGTCAGCCGCGGGTCCTCTATGCCGAAACATTCCAGGTCGCTCGCCGGGTCCGGGCCGAAGATCGGCTTATCGAGCCTCTCGTCGATATGAAAACCGTCTTTGCTTGAGGCGTACCCGAGCCTGGAGACCCCCGGCTTTGAGCCCTGGGCCCTGTAAACGATGTGCACTTTGCCGCCTTCATGAATTGCGGCGCAGTTATACGTCATGACCGATTCCCATAGATTTTCCCCCCTGGGAGCCAGGATGGGATTGCCCTTGTACCTTTTCAAGACCATTTCAAGCCCCTTTCCGGATCACTCCTGTTTTTGAAGAATATTAAAAAGTTGGAGGAACCGTTCCGCTGTCGGACCGGTGGATTTCTCCTCCAGATAGTCCATAACTGCCCTTTGCTGCTCGCGGTATTTCCTGCCCTTTTCAAACACGTCTATCATATTTTCCTCCAGATCGTAATAGTCGCGGTACTTAATGACTTCCCGGTCAAAGGAATAGACAAAGTTCGAATCAAGGGCGATTATGGGACAACGGGCGCCCATGCACTGGAACACAGTACTTCCCACTACCTGTATCGGCATGGAAGGCTTGTTGTAGATCATGCAATCCGACGCGTGGAAGTATCTATACAAAAGATCCATCTCCGGCGAGGTTTGCACAATATTTAGGTCAAATTTGACCTTCGGCCCGATACGGTTGAACTCCTCCAGCACCAGTTTGCCCTCCGTCACCAGAAGCAGCATGATGTCGTACCTTTCCGAAAGGCGGTCCAGGACCATGGCTGTATTCAGCGCGTACCGGGCCGCCTGCCCGAACATGAGGACTATCTTTTTGTCCCGGGGGAGCCCAAGCTCCGCCCTCGCTTTTTCTTTGTCGCCGAGCTTCAAGGGATACGAGGGATACTGGATGATGCTCAGTTTGCTTTCGGGATATTTCTTTTTAAGGAAATTATAGTACCTGTCGTCAAAACAGACGACGTGGTCCCAGTCAAAGCGGAAATATTCCGCTTTTTTGGAAAGCTCCCCGTCATGGACGATGTTCACGGTCTTCGCTTTCTTTTTGATCTCGGGAAAAATGTCGAGAAGCTGGTCCATGGGAAGCATGCCAAGATCCTGGGCGACAAAGATGTCGTAATCCGCTTCGAGTATGGCAGCGGCATCCATCCCGGCACCGGGCGCGCCGTAAACGGGAAAACATCTGGTGACATAATTTTCTTCCTCTTCGGGACCTTTCGTGAGCGCTGTCCCATGGTAGCTGTGCCTGTAAAAAGTGAACACCTTCAGGTCCATCCCCTTTTCGACCCAGGCCCTGCCCATGAGCTCCGCGTGTATCGATGCCCCTGAATCCGTGTTCCAGGCCCCCATCATGGCTATTTTCATGAGTTTCTCCTTTGATGATGACAGTTTAGCCAGTGCACCCCGGCAGCGAATATGTTTGCCCGGGCGCCGCGTAACAAAGTTGTCCATAAATAAACAGGTTTTCGCGCAATAGGAAATCTACAGCCGAAAAAACCTTGCCTTTACATCCTATTATACGTAATATATAGCTAATGGCAATGAAAATTGTTTTCCCCACACCCCGGAACACCGTTACATTTTTTCTTCAAGGTAAAACAGATCGGATGACGATAATATGAAAAAAAGGAAGAAAAAGATAAAAAGGATCTGCATGCTTACCGTCCACGGATATGTGGACCCAAAACCCGTTCTTGGAAAAACAGATACAGGCGGGCAGGTGACTTACGTTCTGGAACTTTCCAGGGCCCTGGCGAAAGAAGGCATAAAGGTCGACATATACACGCGCCGGTTCCAAAACAAGAAGACCATCGAGCGCGCGGGCAAAAACGTACGGATCATAAGGATCCCCTGCGGGGGGAAAAGGTTCATCCCCAAAGAGAAGCTCTTCCCCTACCTGGACACATACGTCAGGAACATGGAGCGGTTCATCAAGGAGGAGGCCCTGGAATACGAGGTGATCCATTCTCATTACTGGGACGCCGGATACGTGGCCATGAGGCTCTCCGAACGCCTGGACCACTTTTTCGTCCATACCTTCCACTCCCTCGGAGCGTGGAAAAAGGAGCAGATGGGCGGCAAGCCCGCCGAGATGGAAAAGCTTTACAGCTTCAAACAGAGGATAAAGTACGAAAAGATGATCTTCAAAAAAGTCCGGGCCCTGGTCATGACAAGCTCGGACATGATAAAGCGCTCCGAAAAGTTCTACGGCTACAAAGGCAGGAACCATATCGTATTGCCGGCCGGCGTAAACACGGATGTGTTTCGGCCGCTTAAAAGAGGGGAAAAAGAAAGAAAGATCGACGTGCCGCAGAACTACATATTCTGGGTCGGCAGGTTCGCCGCCAACAAGGGGTTGGATTACCTCCTGAGGGCCTTCGCGGAGGTGGTGACAAAGGCCAAGGACCTGTTCCTCGTCATAGGGGGCGGTTCCACAAGCCCCAAGCCGAAAGAGAAAAGATTAAGAAAAGAGCTCCAGAAGATAATAGACAGCACCCATATCAAAAACAGGGTCTTCTGTACGCGGCACATAAAAGACAAACTCCTGCCCGCTTATTACCGCAAGGCCAAATTTTTCGTCCTCCCTTCAAAGTTCGAGCCCTTCGGCATGACGGCCGCCGAGGCGATGGCCTGCGGAACCCCTGTGATAGTAAGCAAGCGGGCGGGGATCACGAAATACCTCAAGAACGGAAACAACTGCCTATCCGTCAACCCCGCCAACAAAAAAGACCTGAGCTGGACTTTCCAGGTGCTTAACCGGAACACCACCTATCGCAACAAGATAGCAAAAAACGGATCGCACCTCGCCAGAACCGAATTCAGTTGGACAAGGATCGCTGAGAGGAGCGTGGAGGTTTATGAGGAGTTGGTTGAGGGGTAGGTTTTAGGTTTTAGGTTTTAGGATTTAGGTTTTAGGTTTTAGGTGTTAGGTTTTAGGTTTTAGGTTTTTGAAGGGGGCATCGTTTAATCATGCTTGCCCCACATCTGAACCTAACACCTATAACCTAAACCCTAACACCTAAATCCTATTTCTGCTGGTATGCCAGGGCCTTTTTCTTGCCTGCTTCCTTTAAAAGGTCCCTGACCTCGACCGAGGTCAGGG
>JAUWWB010000002.1 GCA_030617085.1 Candidatus Omnitrophota bacterium | reverse complement strand
TCGAGCTGGAAAACCAGGTCACACGGCTCAGTGAAAGAGCCTCCCACTACGGCATAGGCGAACATAACGTGCCGGAGGAGTTGATAAGCAGGTTTTCCCACCAGATCGCGTATAACGTGATCCCCCACATAGACGTGTTCGGCGAAAACCTTTATACCAAAGAAGAAATAAAGATGGTCAACGAGACCCGCAAAATAATGGAGGCGCCGGAGTTGCCGGTGACGGCGACCTGCGTGCGGGTGCCCGTCTATTACGCCCACTCGGAAAGCGTGAACGTCGAGACCGAAAAGAAGCTTACGCGTAAGGAGGCCATTGATGTGTTGAAGGCTTTCAGCGGCATCACCGTTATCGACGACCCTGCCGGCGGCAAATACCCGATGCCCATCGACGTCGAGGGCAAGGACGACGTCTTCGTCGGACGCATAAGGGAAGACGGTTCTGTCGCGAGCGGCATAAACATGTGGGTCGTAGCCGACAACCTCCGAAAAGGCGCCGCCCTCAACGCGATTCAGATAGCTGAAGTGCTTGTCGGCGAATAACCCAGGTTTTAGGTTTTAGGTTATAGGTTTTAGGTTATAGGTTTTTTGCCTGGGTTACCCAGGCAAAAGTGACGGCTATTGAACCGAACACCTAAAACCTAACACCTAACACCTAAAACCTACCCATGCGTACCATAAAACTCACAATAGCCTACGACGGCACTGCCTACAACGGCTGGCAGGTGCAGAAGAACGGGCGGACCGTCCAGCAAGAGCTGGAGAAGGCCGTGATGAAGGTCTTCAAGAAAAAACACCGGGTTTACGGGGCAAGCCGGACCGACGCGGGTGTGCACGCGAGGGCGCAGGCGGCTCATTTTAAGGCCCCTCCGGGCGTGCCTCTCGAGAGGATACCGCGGGCGCTGAATGCGGTCCTTCCGGAAAGCATCGCGGTGACGCGCGCGGAAGAAGCGCCGCCGGATTTCCATTCACGCTTTGACGCGAAGTCCAAGCGTTACAGGTACTATATCCTCAATTCGCGCTGCCGCGATCCGTTCAGCGAAAAATATTCCTGGCGCGTCCCTTACAGGCTGGATGTCCCGCTGATGCGAAAAGAGGCTGCGGTTCTCAAAGGGAAGCATGATTTCAAGTCGTTCCAGGCCAGGGACAAAAGGGAAAGGCCATCCGTGCGGACGATCTTTGACATCGGTATCACGAAAAGGAAGTCTTCGCTTGTCATAGATATCGAAGGGGACGGCTTCCTGTACAACATGGTCCGCAACATTGTGGGGACCCTGGTCGAGGTGGGCAGGGGATACTTCCCCCCGGGGAGCATGCGGAAGATACTTGAGAACAGGGACAGGACCACGGCCGGCCTGACCGCCCCCGCGAAGGGACTGTTTCTTGAGGAGGTGAAATATTGACAATGCGGTTTGGGCAGACACGGGGGTCTGCCCCTACATTTCTATTTTTTGGCAAAACGCCTTGACAAGCGTATATAAATATGATACGTTAAGTGTCTGATTTTATAGGTTTATATCGGTGGTTCCGTTTCTTCCGTGGCCCGGGATCGTTTTTCGGAGGGGGGAGAAGTGGTAGAATTTTTGAGGATGATGGGTTATGATGAAGACTAAGATGATAAAGCGTGAAGAGGCCGAACACGAGTGGTATGTTGTCGATGTCGGAGGCAAGGTCCTGGGGAGGGCGGCTACGCAGATAGCGACGCTGCTGATCGGCAAGTACCGTCCGGACTTTACCCCTAACATCGATAACGGCGCCGGGGTCATCGTGATCAACAGCGACAAAGTAAGGGTGACCGGCAACAAAGCTGAGCAGAAGGTGTACAAGAGATACTCCGGTTATCCCGGCGGCCAGAAAGAGACCGTTTACGAAAAGATGTTCGAGAAAGATCCGAAATATGTTCTGAGGCACGCGGTGAAAGGCATGCTTCCCAAGAACAAGCTCGGCGCGTGCATGCTGAAAAGGTTGAAGCTGTATGTCGGCGCGGAGCATCCCCACGCGGCACAGCAGCCGCGTGAGTTTGAATTGCGATAGAGTAAGGCTCCCTGATCCGCCTCGATCGCTCGCGGCATCAGGGGTGACCGGAAGAAAAAATTTAAACGCGAGGTAATAGATGGAAGAAACGGCAAACTACACGGCGGTCGGCAGGCGCAAGGAATCTGTCGCCAGGGTCTGGCTGCGTCCCGGCAACGGCAAGGTAACCGTCAATAAGAGGAGCTTTGAGGATTTTTTCCCCAGGGAGACGCACAGGATCCTCGTCATGCGGCCCATGGAAGCGGCCAGGGCGTCAAACAAGTTCGATGTTCTGGCCATTGTTTCCGGCGGAGGCATGAGCGGACAGGCCGGGGCTCTGAAGCACGGTATCGCGAGGGCGTTGCTGAAGAGCGACGAAAACCTGAGAGTCACCTTAAAGAAACCCGGCTTTCTTACCCGCGATCCCAGAGCCAAGGAACGAAAGAAATACGGCAGAAAACGCGCCCGCAAAAAGTTCCAGTTCTCAAAGCGTTAATTTTCGCTTAATGTTGTACGCTTTAAGCTGCACGGCATAGAAAACAGGTCACGATCAAGCGTGACCTGTTTTTTTAGTAAAGCTTTAGCTTGCAAAAGAAGTCCCCTCTCAAATGTAGCCGCAGGCTTTAGCCTGCGAGAATCAGCGATACATCCACCAGTAAACAAAAATCCCAATACGCAAACGGATTAAATAAGATATCTGCTCTGTCCGGAGATGTCCGGTCTTTCCCGCCTTCGGCGGGCGCAGGCTAAAGCCTGCGGCTACGTTTCTGCGGCGGGCGCTAAGGTCTTACTTTTAAGCCAATTTTAGTTGACATGTTGGCACTGTTGCAATATACTTTCTGCTATAATAATTATAGATTATTAGGGTTTACGATTTTATCTGTTAGGTAGTGTCAAAAATTGCATGAAAGAATAATGAAAAGAAAATGACAGGCGGTATGGAGGTGAAGGCTTCCCCGCTTCTGTCATTCTGAGGCCCATGCGCGCGCTGGAAGGGTAGGGGCCGAAGAATCTCATACGTGTTATTCTAATCCGGCCGACGATTAAGAGATTCTTCGCTTCGCCTTCGGCTTCGCTCAGAATGACATGGGGGGGCGGCTTCGTCAAGATTAGAGGAGAGAAGGGATGATCAGAGTCGGGGTTGTCGGGGCGACGGGGTATGCGGGTGAGGAGCTTGTGGAGGTCCTTTTGAGGCATCCTGAGGCGGAGGTTACGTCTCTGTCGGCGCTTGTTGAGAAGGAAGTGCCGTTTTCGGAGCTTTACCCGCGGTTCGGGAAGAAGATCTCGCTCGTGTGCGGGAACCTTGACGTTGATGAGGTCTCTGCCGATAGCGACCTGGTGTTCCTGGCCCTTCCGCACACGGTATCGATGAAAATAGCGCCGCGGTTCCTCAAAAATGGGAAAAAGGTGATAGACCTGAGCGCGGACTACCGCCTGCCGCCGGAGACATATGAAAAGTGGTACGGGACAAAGCATTGCGACACCGGGAACCTCTCCGACGCTGTATACGGGTTGCCCGAAATAAACAGGGACACGATCAAGGCCGCGCGTCTTGTGGCTAACCCGGGCTGCTACCCGACCAGCGTCATCCTGGCCCTTCTTCCCATTGCCGGGTGGCTGGCGGAGGCGGGGGTTGAGGCCATAGTGGATTCCAAAAGCGGCGCGACCGGCGCCGGGAGGAAGGCCGTCGTTTCCCTTTCGTTCGGCGAGGTCGACGAGAACCTCAAGTGCTACAAGGCCAACGAGCATCAGCACATGCCGGAGATGGAGCACGTGCTCGCCCGCGCGGCCGGAGCGGATGTCCGCGTGAATTTCACGCCGCACCTTGTGCCCGTAAGGAGGGGCATCCTTTCGTCGATCTATATCCGGCACGAAGGCCTTCCCGGGGAGGACGCGATACACAAGATGTACGAGGACCGCTTTAAGGACGAACCGTTTGTCAGGCTCAGGCCCGCCGGCCAGATGCCCCAGATACATGACGTCGCCGGCACCAATTTCTGCGACATAGGCATCAAAGTGGCGCGCGGCATGTTGGTAATCGTTTCCGCGATAGACAACCTCCTGAAAGGCGCCAGCGGGCAGGCGGTGCAGAATATGAATATCATGACGGGGCTGGATGAGAGAATGGGACTCATTTAAAAAGTATTCTATTTCACATGGGACACAAACTTCCAAAGGGTTTCCTGGCTAACGGGATACATTGCGGGGCGAAGAAGAAGCGGAAGGACCTTTCGCTTTTTTATTCGGAGAGTCCCTGCGCCGTGGCGGCTCTTTTTACCAGGAACCTGGTCAAGGCCGCTCCCGTCGTGCTGGCCCGGGAACAGCTTAACAAGAACGCGCGGACCAACGCGGTGGTGGTCAACAGCGGGAACGCCAACTGCATGACCGGCGAGCGGGGGATGAACGACGCCAGGCTGATGGCGCGCGCCATGGCGGAGGTGTTGAAAGTGCCGGAGGACGCGGTCCTGGTCTCTTCGACCGGCATAATAGGCGAATACATGGATACCAGGCCCATCATTCGCGGAATGGCCCACCTCGCGGCGGGGTTGTCCTCTGACGGCCTCGTTGCCGCGGCCGAAGGCATCATGACCACGGACCGCTTTTACAAGATCGCCTCACGCACGTTCGTCGCCGGCGGGAAGAAGATAGTGATGACCGGCGTAGCCAAGGGCGCCGGGATGGTAAAGCCCGATATGGCGACCATCCTTTGCTACATCCTGACGGACGCCAATATTTCGCAAAAAGCATTGAAAAAAGCGCTGGCTTCGAGCGCGGGAGATTCGTTCCATGCGATAACGGTGGACGGCGACATGAGCACCAACGATACCGTGATGCTTCTGGCAAACGGCGCCTCCGGCAACAAGCTGATCGCCGGACGCGGGAAGGATTTCGAGACTTTCCAGAAAAACCTCAATGCCGTGTCCGTGGAACTTGCCAAAATGATCGTCCGTGACGGCGAAGGGGCCGGTAAATTCATCGAGGTGAAGGTAAAGGGGGCACGCAGCAGGGCCGACGCGAAGAAAGCGGCGGATGCCGTGGCGGGTTCGCTGCTGGTCAAATGCGCCGTTCTCGGAGGCGACCCCAACTGGGGACGCATCGCCTCATCCGCCGGCGCGAGCGGTGTGGATCTTGATCCGAACAAGATGGAGATAGTCCTGGATGGCGTGACGTTTTTCAAGAACGGCAGGGCCGCCGCGCACGTAAACCGTAAGGTTTCCTCCGTCTTCAAGGGGGAAGACGTGCGGATAGAGCTAAACCTCCACGGCGGCAGGGGCGAAGCGGTCGTGTATACATGCGAGATATCTAAGAAATATATTACGTTGAATTCGTATTATACTACGTGAGGAAAAGACAATGGAAGAAGCCATCAGGAAAAGTGAAGTCCTTATTGAGGCGCTGCCTTATATAAAAAAGTTTTTCAATAAGGTTATCGTTATAAAGTTCGGCGGAAGCTCATTGCATGACAAGGCCCTCAGGAGCATGGTCCTGAGGGATATCGTGTTCATGCGGTTTGCCGGCATGAAACCGGTGCTGGTGCACGGGGGCGGCCCGGATATAAGCAAGCGGCTTAAGGAAGCTAACATAGAGACGAAGTTTGTCGACGGGCTCAGGGTGACGTGCGAGAAGTCGATGGATGTCGTCGACTCCGTTCTCATGGAGGTAAACAGGACCCTCGTGGATGAGATAAACAGCCTGGGCGGTGAGGCGTTCGGGCTGAGCGGGAAAGAGAACAACATGATACAGGCGGTCAAGAAAAAAGACCCAGATATAGGATTTGTCGGCAGCGTCGAGGCGATCGATACGACGGTCCTGAACCGGCTCATCGATACGAACATGATCCCGGTGATCTGTCCCGTCGGCAAGGGGAAGGATAACAAGATCTACAACATCAATGCCGACGAGGCCGCCAGCAACCTCGCGATAGCGCTCGACGCGGAAAAATTCGTCGTGCTTACGAATGTCAGGGGCGTCATGAAGGACAAGGACGATCCCGGATCCCTGTTCCACTCGCTGACTCTGGATGGGACCAACCACCTGATCGAGACGGGTGTCATTGGAGGCGGCATGCTGCCGAAGACAAGGGCCTGCCTCCACACGCTCAGGGGAGGAGTGAGGAAATCACACATAGTCGACGCCCACCTTTCCCACGCGCTGCTTCTCGAGATATTTACGGACAAGGGGATCGGGACGGAGATAATACACGGATAACGGCGGCTGAGTTTGGGCGATTCGTTGTAATTTATGGTAATTCATTGTAATTCATTGCACTGAATTACCACTGACTTGCCGAAACTCGAGTTATCAGAAGGAGCATAGATGAACCTAACCGAAGTCAAAGAGTTATATGACAAGTATGTGCTCGCCACGTATACGCGGCAGGACCTTTGCCTTGTGAAGGGGAGCGGGGTCCGGGTGGAAGACTCTGAAGGGAAAACGTATCTGGATTTTTTTCCGGGCTGGGCCGTCAGCGGGACGGGGCACCGGCACCCGAGGGTCGTGCGCAGGGTCACCGAACAGCTTGAGAAGATACTGCACGTATCCAACAATTTCTATAACGACCTCCAGGGGCTCCTCGCGAAGAAGATAATAGACCATGCCTTCCCGGGCAGGGTGTTCTTCGCGAACAGCGGAGCCGAGGCCAACGAAGGGGCGATAAAGCTTGCCCGACGCTATGGGAACCCCGGCAGGTACGAGATCATAACCATGGAGAAGTCTTTTCACGGGCGCACGCTGGCCACACTGACGGCGACCGGACAGGACAAGATAAAAGAAGGGTTCGCGCCGCTGCCGGAAGGGTTCAAGCATGTCCCCTTCAACGATATCGACGCTTTTACCTCTGCCATTACGAAAAAGACGGTCGCTGTCATCATAGAACCCATCCAGGGGGAAGGCGGTATAAACGTTCCTGACGAGAAGTACATGCATGAGCTGAGCGGCCTCTGCAGGGAAAAGGATATCCTTCTGATCGTTGACGAGGTCCAGACGTGCATGGGGCGGACGGGCGAGATGTTCGCCTACAAGCATTTCGGGATCGAGCCGGACGCCATGACGCTCGCCAAATCCCTGGGAGGGGGGCTCCCGATAGGCGCGGTGGTCGTCAACGAAAAGCACGCTGGCGTCCTGCCTCCGGGTTCCCACGCCTCCACGTTCGGCGGAAGCCCGATCGTCTGCGCCGCGGCGCTTGGCGTGTTCGAAGCGATAGAGGAAGAGGGCCTTCTGGAAAATACCGTCAGGATGGGCGAGTATCTTGTGGCGCGGCTTAACGAACTTGCCGGACGCCTCGGGGTCATCAAAAAGATAAAGGGCAAAGGCCTGATGATAGGCGTCGAGCTGGACGTCGAGGACGCCTCATCCGTCGCGGACGAATGCATGAAGAGCGGCCTGTTAATAAACTGCACGCAGAAAAACATACTGCGGATCATGCCGCCCATTACGGTTACGAAAGAACACATCGACGAGGCCGTCGAAAAGCTTTCGCGAGCGCTGGAGAAAATATGAAAAAGAGGCACCTTCTGACCATCAAGGACCTGAGCTCCGGGGAAATAGTGGATATCATGAAGCTGGCCCGGAAGCTTAAAAGGGCGCCGCTCTCAAGGAAAAGGGCGCTCAGGGGAAAGACGTTCTCCCTCTTGTTCCAGAAACCATCCAACAGGACGAGGATATCGTTCGAGGTGGCAATGGCGCATCTGGGCGGATACGCGCTGTATCTCAGCCCCCAGGAGATAAAAATGGGCACGCGGGAGCCGGTAAGGGACGTCTCCCGCGTGATATCGAGATACGTCGACGGTATCGTCTCGCGCGTCTTCTCGCACGGCGATATCGAGGAGCTCGCGAGGTATTCGGATGTTCCCGTGATAAACGGCCTGTCCGACCTCGAGCATCCCTGCCAGGCGGTCAGCGACATTTTTACCATAAGCGAGAAGATGAAAACGCTCAAGAACGTCACGCTTGCGTATATCGGTGACGGGAATAACGTGCTGAATTCGCTGCTGATGGCCAGCGCCATGACCGGCGTGAATATGAGGGTCGCGACGCCCGAAGGGTACCGCCCCCCGGCGGATATCTTTGACGAGGCTTCGAAGATAGCGAAAACCAAAGGCGCGGTTTTCGAGATGTTCCCGGATCCATATGAAGCCGTCCGCGGGAGTGATGTGGTGTATACCGATGTATGGGTCAGCATGGGGCAGGAAGAGGAAAGGGAGAAGCGCCTTAAGGATTTTGAGAAATTTCAGGTGAATGAACGGCTCATGAGAGCGGCGAAAAAGGACGCGCTGATAATGCATTGCCTTCCGGCGCACCGCGGCGAAGAGATCACGGACGTGATCGACGGAAAAAATTCCATCGTCTACGACCAGGCGGAAAACAGGATGCATGTGCAGAAGGCGATCCTCCTGCGGATCTTTGGCAGAGGGTGAGTTTGTCTAAAAAAAGAGGTACAAAGACATGGCCAAAAAGATAGTGCTTGCGTATTCTGGTGGACTCGATACGTCCGTGGCAATTAAGTGGCTCATGGAACGCGGGTATGAGGTTGTCTGCTACATGGGGGACGTGGGGCAGGGGACCGATATCGAACGGAGCCGCAAGCGCGCTCTCAGGATCGGCGCGAAGAAGTGCATCGTGGGGGACCTGAAGGAAAAGTTCATCAAGGATTACGCTTTTCGGGCCCTCAAAGCGGGGGCGTTGTACCAGGGCAAGTATAACCTGGCCACGGCGCTTTCCCGGCCCATTATAGCGGAAGCGATGGTTGACGTCGCTAAAAAGGAAAAAGCCGCGGCGATCGCTCACGGGTGCACGGGCAAGGGGAACGACCAGGTCCGTTTCGAAGTGACATTCCATCTGAAGGCACCGAAGCTCAAGGTCATAGCCCCGGTCCGGGAATGGGAGCTCACGACCCGCGAGTCCGAGATCGACTACGCGAAGAAACACGGGATACCGATCGAACAGACGAAGAAGAAGCTGTACAGCATAGACCGCAACCTGTGGGGGATCAGCGTCGAGGGCGGGGACCTGGAGGACCCGTGGGTGGAACCCCCGAAAGACACGTACATCAGCTCCGCGCGGATCGAAGATGCCCCGCGAAAGGCGGAATACGTGACCGTTACCTTTAAAAAGGGCGTTCCGGTGGCCATAAACGAAAAAAAATACGCCCCCGTGCAGCTTGTCCGGAAGCTGAACAAGATGGGGGGCGTCCATGGCGTAGGAAGGGTCGATATGGTCGAAGACCGCCTCGTGGGGATCAAGTCCCGCGAGATATACGAAGCCCCGGCATCCACGATCCTGTACGCCGGTCACGCGGCCATTGAAGAACTCGTGCTTGACAGGGAGACACGGAGGCATAAGAAGCTCCTTTCCGAGCGATACGCGGAACTGGTGTATTACGGCCTGTGGTTCGTTCCTCTCAAGGAAGCCATAGACGCTTTCATGGACAGCACCCAGACGGACGTCTCCGGTGAAGTGAAGCTGAAACTGTACAAGGGAAACGTTACGGTCTGCGGCAGGAAAAGCCCGAAATCCCGTTACAAGCTGGAACTGGCCACATACGGGAAAGGCGACGTCTTCGACCAGTCGCTGGCAAAGGGGTTCATCGACCTGTGGGCATTGCCGTTCAAAAGGTAGGGGCAGGCCCCCGTGACCCGTTTCACGATCCACGATGAATGATGGACGACGGATGACGGATGAAAAGGAGTTGCCATGACTGCAAAGCTATGGGGCGGGAGGTTCGAGAAAAAGGACATGGACGCGCGTGTCATGCGGTTTACGTCCAGCATTGATATCGACAAGGTTCTTGCTGAATATGACTGCCTGAGCAGCAAGGTCCACGTGGAAATGCTGTCCAGGAGAGGCTTTATTTCCGAAGCCGAAAAAAAGGAGCTTCTGGGCGCGCTTGACGAGCTGTCTTCGGAAATAGAACAAGGGACGTTTCAAACGCAAGGATACGAGGACATACATTCGGCCGTCCAGGATTATGTGGCGAAAAAGGCTCCGGCTCCGGCAAAAAAGATGCATACAGGCAGGTCACGTAACGAACAGGTGGTCAACGACGTCCGCCTGTACTGCAGGGACAGCGTCGCGCGGGTCAAGGGGTTGATCGTAGAGCTCCAGAGGAGCCTGACCGGCCTTGCCGAAAGGACCGCGGATGTCATTATCCCCGGGTATACGCACCTCAACCGCGCCCAGCCCGTTCTTTTCGCGCACCTCGTGATAGCGTACGTTGAAATGCTCCAGCGGGACCTCGATCGGCTTGAAGACGCCGGCAGACGCGCGGACGTATCCGTTATGGGCTCCGGGGCGATCGCCGGCTCCGCGCTGGAACTTGACCGCCGCTTTACGGCGGAAAAGCTCGGCTTCAAAAATATTTCCGCCAACAGCATCGATGCCGTCAGCGACCGGGATTTTATCGCGGAGCTTGTCGCGGCGCTTTGCTTCATGGCGGTCCACCTCTCCAGGATATGCGAGGACCTGATACTTTACAGTACGGCGGAATTCGGCTTTCTCGAGATCGGGGCGGATTACTGCACGGGAAGTTCCCTGATGCCCCAGAAGAGGAACCCGGACGTGCTTGAGCTGGTGCGGGGAAAGTCCTCAGGTCTCATCAGCGCGCTGAATTCCCTTTTCATCCTTTTAAAAGGGCTGCCCCAGTCCTATAACAGGGACCTGCAGGAAGATAAAAAGCCCCTTTTCGAATCCGTCGAGACTGTATCGGCGGAGCTTGAGATCATGGCCGGCCTGGTCAGCACCATCAGCCTGAAAAAGGAGACGGCGGCGAAAGCGCTTGAAGACGAGTTTATCTACGCCACGGACCTGGCTGAGTACCTGGTCCGCAAGGGCGCGGCGTTCAAGGACGCGCACGACATAATAGGCAATATCGTCAGACATTGCGCCGAAAAAGACATAAATATTTCAGACCTTTCAATATCGGAGCTGAAAGGTTTTTCGGAAAAGCTGGAAGAAGACGTCTACGGCCTGCTGAATCCCGAGACCTCCGTCGCAAACAAGAAGACCCCGGGCAGCACGAATCCGGAGCTCGTGAAGAAAGCGATAGCCGGGTGGAAGAGGAAGTTGGGGGGGCGTAGTTCGTAGTTCGTGGTTCGGAGTTCGGAGTTCGGAGTTCGGAATGGCCCCCTCCGAATAGGCGGGGCTTTCCAGCCCCGCATCGTCGGGGTTCGGGGTTTCAGTTCGTGGTTCGGAGTTCGGGGAAAAATGTAGGGGCAGGCCCCTGTGCCTGCCCTTTACCCTGCGGCGATACGGGTTGCCCCCGGAGAGGAGCGATATGCACGAATTTACGTACAAAAAAGGTATCCTGCATTGTGAGGACATACCCCTGACCGATATTGTCAGGGAACATCCGACGCCGTTTTACCTTTACAGTTACGGGACGTTGATGGACCATTTCCAAAAAATGCGGGAAGCGTTCAGGGAGCTGGATCCTCTTATCTGTTTCTCGATGAAGTCCAATTCGAACCTGAGCATCTGCAAGATCCTCGTGAACGCGGGAGCGGGGCTGGATGTCGTCTCCGGGGGAGAGCTTTACAAGGCCCTTAAGGTCGGGTGTCCGACGGAAAGAATAGTTTACGCGAGCGTGGGCAAGACCGCGGAGGAGATCAAGGAAGCCATTCAAAGGGACATACTGTTTTTCAATGTCGAATCGGTGCCGGAACTCATCATGATCGATACGATAGCCGGGCGCATGGGCAGAAAAGCCAGAGTGGCGATACGCGTTAATCCCGATATTAAGCCCGGGACGCATGAGTACATAACTACGGGGACAAAAGAAAAGAAATTCGGTGTCGATTTCAAAGTGGCCGAAGACATATTTGACAGCGCCAATAAATATCCCAACGTGGCGCTTAAAGGTATACATCTGCATATCGGGTCCCAGATAACGGAGACCGCGCCTTTCGTCAGCGCCATAAAGAAGGTGCTGGATTTTATAGAGAGCAATAACATAGAAATAGAATGGCTGAATATCGGCGGCGGCCTCGGCATCGTCTACGATAAGGAAAAGCCCACCACCGCCCATGAATTCGCCGCGGAGGTTATTCCGCTTGTTAAAAACAAGCCCTTCAAGCTTATCCTTGAGCCGGGGCGCTTCATCATCGGCAACAGCGGTATCCTGGTCTGCAAGGTGGTGTACGTGAAGACGGGCGCCTCCGGCAAGAAGTTCGCCATTGTGGATGCCGGGATGAACGATCTCCTGCGCCCCAGCCTGTACCGGGCCTATCATGAAATACGTCCGGTGGTGGAACGGAAGGCGGAATCCTACAAATATGACGTGGTAGGTCCCATATGTGAAAGCGGGGATTACCTGGCGCTGGGCAGGGAGCTTCCGGAGATCCTCTCCGGAGATTACCTCGCGGTAATGGGCGCGGGCGCTTACGGGTTCACGATGGCTTCAAATTATAACTCCCGGCCGCGGCCCGCGGAACTGCTGGTAATGAACGGAGAGGTCAGAGTGATCCGCGCCGCGGAAACCTACCGCGATCTTGTCCGCGGCGAGAAGGTGCTTAATGAGCTTAAGTAGTTAGTTCGGAGTTCGGAGTTCGGAGTTCGGAGAAAAATGTAGGGGCAGGCCCCTGTGCCTGCCCTTTACCCTGTGGCGAACAGAGTGGTAATTAGTTCGGAGTTCGAAATTATGGGCAAAAAATACAATATCAGTTTTACGAAGGCCGTGGCGAGCGGTAACGATTTTATTATCATCGATAATAAAATCGGGGAGATGGATCCGCTTGAACTTGATTATTCGGCGATGGCGCGGGATCTTTGCAGGAGGCGGCTTTCGGTAGGGGCCGACGGGCTGCTGGTTCTGGAAGGTTCCGACAGGGCGGTCTTCAAGATGCGTGTGATCAATCCCGATGGGTCTGAGGTGGAGATGTGCGGCAACGGGGCGCGGTGCAGCGCGCTTTACGCCTCCACCTGCGGCTGGGGGGAGGACCTTACGATAGAGACAGGCGCGGGGGTGATGGGGGCCAGGGTGGACGGCAGCAACGTCAGGATAAAGATGAGCGATCCCCGCGATGTCAGGCTCGGGATCAGCCTCGGCATAGGATCGACCATCATGACCGTCCATCATGTCAATACCGGGGTGCCCCACGTCATACATGTTGTCGATGACCTTGAAGTGTATAATGTGAACGAGATCGGCCGCAAGATCCGCGAGCATACGATGTTCGCCCCGGAAGGGACCAATGCCGACTTTATAGGGGACATAGGCGAAAACAGCGCCCGGGTGAGGACCTACGAGCGCGGCGTCGAGGACGAGACGCTGGCATGCGGAACCGGCGTTACGGCCTCCGCCGTCGTCCTGGGCCTTCTGGGACACGTTTCGAGCCCCGTGAAGATCGTCACCCGGAGCGGCGAGACCTTGACGGTGTATTACAACATGTCCGGTAAGAAGGTCACGGATGTTTATCTCGAAGGCGCGGCGGAGATCGTTTGCGAAGGGCGGGTTTAGTTCGACAAACTGAATCACAAGAAAGGGGAATACATATGTTCAAGGGGTCTTATGTCGCTCTTGTTACGCCGTTTAAGGACGGGAAGATAGACGAGAAAGCGTTCCGCAGGCTTATCGAGTTCCATATCGATAACGGTACCGACGGGCTCGTTCCGTGCGGCTGCACGGGGGAAGCCGCTACGTTGACCATGCAGGAGCAGAAGCACCTTATTAAGATCGCGGTGGAAGTCTCCGCGAGGCGCGTCCCCGTGGTCGCCGGCACCGGCTCGAACAGCACCCAGGAGGCGGTAGAGCTGACTTCCTCCGCCAAAAAAGCCGGCTGCGACGGGGCGCTTGTCATCACGCCGTATTATAACAAGCCCACGCCGGAAGGGCAGTACAGGCATTACGCGGAGATAGCCAAAAAAGCGGACATACCCATAATGCTGTACAACGTCCCCTCGCGTACGGGAATATCGCTTCTCCCTTCCACGGTGGCCCGGCTTTCAAAGATCGACAACATCGTTGCTATCAAGGAAGCCGCGGGCAGCGTTCAGCAAGTAACGGATATCCTGTCCCTCTGTGATATTACGGTCATGAGCGGGGACGACGCGCTGACCCTGCCCTTCATGTCGGTAGGCGCTACGGGCGTCGTGAGCGTTGTCGCGAACATTATTCCCGGCAAGGTGCACGACCTGGTGCAGGCGCACCTGGACGGAAAGGAAGACGATAGCCGCAGGATACATTATGAGATACAGGACCTGTGCCGGGCGATGTTCATGGAGACCAATCCGATACCGGTAAAGACTTCCCTCAGCATGATGGGAATGGTGGAAGAGAAGTGGCGTCTGCCGCTCTGCGAGATGGCTCCGGAGAACAGGGAGAAGCTGAGACAGGTGATGGAGCGTTACAAGCTTGTGTAGCAGACATCAGACGTCTAAAAAGGGGGCTTATGTTACGCATCGGAATAAGCGGCGCTTGCGGAAAGATGGGGAGGCGCATCGCCGAGGTGTCTCTGAAAGATCCCGAGGCCGGCATATCCGCTGCTTTGGAAGAAGTGGGATCGCCTGAAACAGGGAAAGACTACGGCTCTGTCATCGGGGCCGAAGATCTGGGGATAACGGTGACGCCGGATGCCGAAAAAGCCATTGACGGTATTGATTGCCTCATAGAGTTTACTTTTCCGGGGCCCACGCTGGAACACCTGGATATCTGCCGCGAAAAGGGTGTTTCCATGGTAATAGGGACTACCGGGCTGGATCCGGACGGGGAGGAAAAGATCAGGGAGGCGTCGAGGGCCATACCTGTGGTATTCTCTCCCAACATGGCCGTAGGCGTGAACCTTCTCTTTAGCATAGTGCGTGAAGCGGCCCGTGTCCTGGGGCATGATTTCGGCATGAAGATAGACGAGACGCATCACGTCCACAAAAAGGATTCCCCGAGCGGGACCGCCAGGATGATAGCAAGGGTAGTTGCCGAAGCGTCCGGCGTGGACGTTCCCATAGAGGCGTTCAGAAAAGGGGAAGTCATAGGCAACCACAGGATCGTCTTCGAAAACGAATACGAGAGACTCGAGATCCGGCACGACGCCAAAAGCCGCGACGTCTTCGCCGCCGGCGCCGTAAAGGCCGCAAAGTTCCTCGTCGGTAAGGAGCCGGGGTTATATAGCATGGCTGATGTGCTGGGGCTGAAGTAGTTCAGGGTTCATTGGACGCGGACCCTGGGCGAATGCTGACGTCCGGGGTATGGCGGAGGGGTCCGTGCTCAAACATCCGATGCCATGCAGAACGGCATCGGAACTGCGCGCGGACCCCTCCGCCATACCCCTTGGGTAACGAGATCAACAGGAGACATCTGACTTTGGCACATGAAAAAGGGAGAGCTAAAGTATGAGCATAGAATACGCTGACAGGTTGAAGCAGCTTCCGCCTTATTTGTTCGAAGAGATAGACAGGGCTAAGAATAAGGCCATAGAGGAAGGGCGGCCGGTTATCGATCTGGGGGTCGGGGATCCGGACCGTCCTACGCCTGACTTTATTATAAGGAAGCTTCACGAGGCAAGCCTTGACCCTTCCACGCATAAGTACGCGTTGAACAGGGGTCTCGGCGCCCTTCGTGAAGAGATGGCCGGCTGGTACCGGTCGCGCTTTAAAGTGGAGCTCGATCCCGATACGGAAGTCCTGCCGCTTCTTGGTTCGAAAGAGGGGATAGCCCACGTGCCGCTGGCGTTCATCAATCCGGGAGACGAGCTGCTCGTGCCGGATCCCGGGTATCCGCCGTATAATTCCGGCGCGGTATTCGCGGGCGGCAGGGTCCGCTTCATGCCGCTCGTTGAAGAGAACGGTTTTCTTCCGGACCTGGACGCCATAGATGAGGATGTGGCGCGCAGATGCAAGCTCATGCACCTGAACTATCCCAACAACCCCACGGGGGCCGTATGCGATAAGGCGTTTTACGAAAAGGTCGTAGCGTTCGCGAAGAAATACGACATTATCGTCTGTTCTGACGCCGCGTATACGGAGATAAGCTTCGACGGGTTCAACCCTCCGAGTTTCCTTGAAGTGGAAGGGGCAAAGGACGTCGGGATAGAGTTCCATTCGCTTTCAAAGACCTTCAACATGACCGGCTGGAGGGTGGGCTTGGCCGTCGGTAACGCCCGGGTCCTGAACGGCCTCGCCAGGGTCAAGTCAAACATAGATTCCGGTATATTCACGGCCGTCCAGATCGCTTCCATCGAGGCGCTGAAACACGCTGAAAAGGTAAAAAAAGAGTCGGTCAAAATATATACCGAAAGGCGCGATGTGCTCGTTGACGGGCTTAACGAGGCGGGCTGGAAGGTGCCGCGTCCAAAAGCTACCTTCTATGTCTGGGCGCCCGTCTTTGGAGGGTACGACTCGATCTCACTCGCGAAAGCGATACTCGAGAAGGCCGATATCATCGTGACCCCCGGAAGGGGCTTCGGCAAGAGCGGCGAAGGCTACGTCCGCATGGCACTCACGGTCGGCCCCGAAAAGCTGGAAGAAGCGGTGGGGCGGATCCGAAAAGTGTTCTTTTGTTAGGTTTTAGGTTATAGGTTCTAGGTTCTAGGTTATAGGTTCTAGGGCTGCACTTAAAACCTAAAACCTGAACCTAAAACCTAAAACCTAAAACCTAAAACCTAGAACCTAAAACCACATGTCAATCGCTTATTTAGGAATCGGTTCGAATATCGGGGACAGGCTGGCGAATTGCGAAGAGGCTGTCGGTCGGCTGGGGGCGGCCGATGATATAGAGGTAATAGATCGTTCCACGTTTTACCTCACGCGGCCCGTCGGGAGGCCGCCGCAGGAGGATTATCTTAACGGCGTCCTGGAAGTTAAAACCACCGTCCACCCCAAAGGGTTTCTGGGTGTATTAAAGGGCATAGAGAAAGACATGGGGCGCAGGCCAGCCGGGAGGAATTATCCCCGGATCATCGATATAGATATCCTGCTCTATGACAATGTAGTGATGGAAACCGGAGACATTATAATACCGCATCCCAGGATGCATGAGAGAGATTTCGTCCTGCGGGGGCTTTTCGAGATCGCGCCTGACGTCGTGCATCCGGTTCTCGGGAAGACGGTGGCAGAGCTTATTAGAGAAGTGGGAGTCTTAAATGACAGTGAGTGGAGTCGAGATGATCGTGGGAAAAAGGCGACGTGTACCGGCGTGCGCCAGAGAGAGATAGATGGACTTTATTACGAATATCGACGACATGCGGGATTACTCGCGCAAGGCGAGGGGGGAAGGGAGGACGATCGGGCTGGTTCCCACCATGGGGTATCTGCACGACGGACATTTAAGCCTCGCCAGAGCCGCCCGCGAAGAGTGTGACATTGTTGTCATGAGCATCTTCGTCAACCCGGCCCAGTTCGGCCCTGGTGAAGATCTCGATAAGTACCCCCGCGACATGGAGCGGGACAGGCGCCTTGCCGCGGAAGAAGGCGTCGATGTCATCTTCGCGCCTTCGGCGGAGGAGATGTATCCCGGAGGATACGCTACTTACGTCGAGGTGTCGGGGGCTCTTACCGAAACGTTTTGCGGAGGTTCCCGGCCGAGGCATTTTCGGGGCGTCGCCACCGTTGTCGCGAAGCTGCTTAACATAGTCGCGCCGGATAAAAGCTATTTCGGGCAGAAAGACGCCCAGCAGGCACTCGTGATAAAACGGATGGCCGGTGACCTGAACATGCCCGGCGAGATCCGCATTGTACCGATAGTCCGGGAGCCCGACGGCCTCGCGCTGAGTTCGCGGAACACGTATCTGTCCGAAGACGAAAGGCGCCAGGCGCCGGGCATTTTCCGCTCCCTGAAGCGCGCCGAAGAGCTTGCCTCCGCCGGGGAACTTTCGGCCGCCCGGATCAAGGAAGAGATAAGAAAGATCCTGCGCCAGGGCAGGGACATCCGGATAGACTACATAGAGATCGTCGACGCGGACACCCTGGAGCCGGTCGAGACGGTCAAGGGTAATACTCTTGTAGCCATTGCGGCTTTTGTCGGGAAGACGCGGTTGATCGATAATGTGGTTATTAGTTCGTAGTTCAGAGTTCGGAGTCCGAACAAACAAGGGAACCATCATATGCAAAAACCAGAATTCGACGCCAAATACAAGGAGCATCTTCAAAGAAAGATCCTCGATCTGAAGAAAAAAAGGGACGCGCTCATAGTCGCGCATAACTACCAGCGGGACGAGATACAGGAGATCGCCGATATTACCGGGGATTCCTTCGCACTTGCGCGTGCGGTGACTACGGCGAAAGAGAAGGTCATAGTCTTTTGCGGCGTGAAGTTCATGGCCGAAAGCGCGCATATACTCAGCCCCGACAAGACGGTGCTCCTGCCCGTCGAGGAGGCGGGATGTCCGCTTGCCGATATGATCACGGTCGAGAAGCTGAGAAGGAAAAAAGAAGAATACCCCGAGGCGGCCGTAGTGTGCTACGTTAATTCCACTGCCGCGGTGAAGGCGGAAAGCGACATATGCTGCACCTCTTCCAACGCGGTCCGGGTGGTAAGGTCCCTGAAAGAGGAAAAGGTGATCTTTGTCCCCGACAAGAATCTTGGCCGGTATGTCAGGGAACATGTTCCCGAGAAAGAACTTATTCTCTGGGACGGGTATTGCGTCGTGCACATGAGGTTGACCAGGGAAGAGGTGATCAAGACGAAAGCGCTTTATCCCACCGCGGAGTTCATAGCGCATCCCGAATGCCGGAAAGAGGTGCTCGAGCTGGCCGACTACACAGGGAGCACCGCCGGCATGATAAGGTACGTTAAGGAAAGCCCGCACAAGGAATTTATCGTGGGAACCGAGAAGGGGATCATATACAGGCTGAAGCGGGATAATCCGGATAAGGAGTTTTATGTCCCCACGGAACAGTTTATCTGCGCCAACATGAAACTCACGACGCTCGGCTGGCTGGCAAGGTCGCTCGAGAAGATGGTTTACAGGATCGAGGTTCCCGAACATGTCGCCGCGAAAGCCCGGAAGGCGCTGGAGAGGATGCTGGAGGTTGGTTAGATTTAGGCTGGAGGAGTGCAAATGACGCAGAAGACGATAGGGATAATAGGGTGCGGCGCTATTGGGGCGGCTTTGGCCGAATATCTGGAGAGGGAGCTGAAGTCGTGTGTCGCGAAGATCGTCCTTTGTGACAGCGACCACGGTAAGACCGAAATACTCGCGGGGAAATTCACGGATGCCGTCGTTGCCGGCGGTATAGCGGAAACGGTCGATACGGCGGACCTCATCATAGAGGCCGCTTCCGCCCGGGTAGTCCCGGACCTTTTACAACAGGCCGTCGACAAGGGGAAGGATATACTGGTGATGAGCATAGGAGGCGTTCTGGGTAATGAAGGCCTTCTCGAGAAGGCGAGGGAAAAGGGCATCAAGGTAATGCTGCCATCGGGGGCGATAGCCGGCGTAGACGCCGTAAAAGCCGCGAATATAGGCGGGATCGAGAGCGTTACCCTGACCACGCGCAAAGCGCCGGGGGCGGTCAAGGGGGCGCCGTACCTTTTTGAAAAAAATATCGACGTGGAAGCGCTGACAGGCGAAACCGTCGTATTTGAGGGGAACGCGCTGGATGCGATAAAGGGATTCCCGAAGAATATCAACGTTTCCGCGCTCCTCTCAATAGCCGGGATAGGCGCCGAAAAGACAAAGGTCAGGATAGTAGTCTCGCCGGATTACACCAGGAACATACACGAGATCGAGGTCAAAGGCAAAGCGGGCATCATCACCGCGCGCACCGAAAATGTCCCGTCTCCATCCAACCCCAAAACGAGCTACCTGGCGGCGCTAGCGGCCATGGCGGCACTGAGGGGGTATTTTGATAGCGTGCGTGTGGGCACTTGATTCAGTTCGTAGTTCGTAGTTCGGAGTGAGTGGGGCGATCCGGCCCCGAACAGAGGTTTTTGATGGAGTTCGGAGCGCTTTAGCCCTCACCCTCACCTCGAACTACGAACTACGAACTATGAACTAACCCCCCCTTGACACGCTGCCAACTTCATGCTACCTTATGCCTGTTTAAACATGACCTTTGCGCGTGGACGGTTCTAATGAATAAGGTGGTATGAACACACAGATTGTATTCATGCTCATAGGCGGGCTCGGGCTTTTCTTTTTCGGCATGCAGATCATGTCCGAAGGGCTGAAGAAGATAGCCGGTGAGCGCCTGAAATCCATCCTGTCCATCGTGACAAAGCTTCCTGTCCTCGGCATCCTGACAGGCGCGGCGGTGACCTGTTTCATCCAGTCTTCCAGTGCGACCACCGTGATGGTAGTCGGGTTCGTCAACGCTGGGCTCCTTGCGCTGAAACAGGCGATAAGCGTCATCATGGGCGCCAATATAGGCACGACGTTTACCGCCTGGCTCGTGTCTTCGATGTCGGTCTTTAAGGCCACCCATTACGCGCTGCCGGCCATAGGGATCGGTCTTGCCATGAGGTCTTTTGCCAGGACGAAGAACGCGAGGTTCTGGGGGCAGGTATTGATGGGGTTCGGTCTCCTTTTTCTGGGCCTGGATTTCATGAAGGACGCTTTCCTCCCCCTGAAAGAAAGCCAGTATGTCAAGGACATGTTTGTCGCGTTCGGCCACAACCCGCTCCTGGGCGTGCTCGTGGGGATGATCTTCACCGTATTACTGCAGAGTTCCAGCGCTACTATCGCCATAGTCCAGGTCCTGGCCTTTAACGGCATCATAAGCTTCCCCGTGGCTATTCCGATCATGATCGGGGACAATATCGGCACCACGATAACCGCGCAGCTGGCGTCGGTGGGGACCACGCTGTCGGCAAGGCGCGCGGCAATGTCGCATAGCCTGTTCAATATTATCGGTGCGGGGTACATGCTTGTTTTTGTCTATACCGGCTGGTTCGTCAGGGCGATCGATTTCGTTATCCCGGGAGCGGTAACTGCCAAGAACATAATGTTTTATATCGCTGTTTCACACAGCTCCTTTAACGTTATCAATGCTCTCGTTTTCATGCCTTTTATCGGTTTTCTCGAAAAGGCGAGCATCTTTCTCGTCCGCAAAAAGAAAGGCGCGATCGAGATAGGGCCGCAGTACCTGGAAACGCACCTCCTTGCGACGCCTCCCATCGCCCTGGAACAGGCCCGCATGGAGAGCGTCAGGATGATGGGGCTGGCTTCGAGGTCGGTCTCGCATTCGGTGAAGAGCTTTCTTGAGAACGACCTGGATGAGCTGAAACCGGTTACGAAACTGGAAGAGGCGGTCGATAGCCTTCAGTCGGCGATAACGCAGTACCTGGTCGAACTTTCGCAAAGGACCCTCAGCGAGGAAGATTCCGAAGAACTTCCCGTTTTGATCCACAGCGTCAACGACATTGAAAGAATAGGGGACCACGCCGAGAACATAGCGGAGCTCGCCGAGCGGAAAATCGAGAAGAAGCTTCCTTTCAGCGGCGAGGCGGTCAACGAGCTGTCCCTGATGTGGAACGAGCTCAGCAGCATGATGATCGAGACGGAAGAAGCATTGAGGAAGAACGATCCCGCGATAGCCGAGAGCGCGCTGGCAAGGGAACAGCGTGTGAACAGGTTCCAGGTGGACCTGAAAAAGGCGCATGTCAATCGGCTGAGCCAGGGGATCTGCGACATAAAGTCGGGCATCGTCTTCATGGACTTCGTCGACAACCTGGAGAAGATAGGCGACCACCTTACCAACGTAGCCCAGGGAGTCATAGGCCACATGAGGTGGCGAAGATACGAACCCGCCGGCGTACCGGCCGAAGAGCCTTTCTCCTGAAAATTTGTCTTTCATCCGACGTGGGTTAAGGGCAGGCACAGGGGCCTGCCCGTACATTTTCCTCCGTGGGGCAAGGGCAGGCACAGGGGCCTGCCCCTACATTTCTTGACAAATCGGATTCTCTTTTGTATCATAGTCCCAATTTTTAAATATAGTCATAATAAATGTATTATACTCAACCGGTAAATACAGGAGGCTTTTATGGGAATGTGGGTTGGCAAGGGGCGGAAGGCGCGGCGCAGCTATGGGTTTGATGAAGTGGCTCTGGTTCCGGGCGAGCTTACCATAAACCCCAATGATGTTGATACCTGTTGCGAGATCGGGGGGATCAAGCTCCAGGCTCCCATAATTGCGTCTTCCATGGACGGCGTCGTCGACGTCAATTTCGCCGTCGCCATGGGCAAGCTGGGAGGCGCTGCCGTCCTTCACCTGGAAGGCATTTCCACCAGGTACGAGAATCCCGAAGAAGCGGTCGAGAAGATAATAACCTGTGATCCCAATGAATCCACCGTCGTCATTCAGGACGTTTATTCCGAACCGATCAAGAAGGAGCTTATAACTAAAAGGATCGGCGAGATCAAGGCCGCCCGTGTCCCGGCTATCGTCAGCTGTAGCCCGCAGGCGGCCGGGGAATTCGGTCCCATCGCGCGCGACGCGGGGTGTGATATTTTCGCCATCCAGTCGACCGTCATCAGCGTAAAACACGAATCAAGTGAGTATGAACCCCTGGACCTTCACAGGTTCTGCGAGGACATGAAGATCCCCGTGCTTCTCGGCAACTGCGTGGACTACCATGTGGCGATCACCCTCATGGAGACCGGGTGCCAGGGGATCTTCGTGGGGATCGGCCCCGGCACCGCGTGCACCTCGCGGGGCGTTCTCGGAATAGGCGTTCCGCAGATAACCGCGACCTGTGACTGCGCCGCGGCCAGGGATTTTTATTACAAGAAGACCGGGAGGTACGTCCCGGTCATCACCGACGGCGGCATGGCCACCGGCGGCGATGTCTGCAAGGCATTCGCCGCGGGCGCCGACGCCGTCATGCTCGGAAACGCCTTTGCCAGGGCCAACGAGGCGCCGGGCAAGGGTTACCACTGGGGCATGGCGATGCCTCATCCTTCCCTGCCAAGGGGAACCTGCATCAAGGTCGGCACGACAGGCACGCTGGAAGAGATCCTGTATGGCCCCGCCCGGCTCGACGACGGGACGCAGAACCTCGTGGGCGCTCTCGCAACAAGCATGGGCAGCCTGGGAGCCCACAGCATCAGGGAGATGCAGCTTGTCAACATGATCATCGCCCCCTCGATCCAGACCGAAGGGAAGGTCTATCAGACCGCCCCGCGCGTCGGGATGAGAAAATAGTTTTTTGTTTTCGGCTATCATGACAAGACCACATTCTGACTTTGTACATCTGCATGTCCACACCCAGTTCAGCCTCCTCGACGGAGCCTGCCGTCTCGGCGAACTTCTTGACCTGGCCAACGGATATAACATGCACGCGTGCGCCATGACCGACCACGGCAACATGTTCGGCGCGATAGAGTTTTACGAGAAGGCCAGGGCAAAGGGGGTCAAGCCGATCATCGGGTGCGAGGTTTACGTGGCCCCGAAAAGCCGTTTCGACAAGACAAGCCACGGGATAAAGGGGGCGTCATATCACCTTGTCCTGCTGGTCAGGAACATGACGGGGTACAGGAACCTGATGGAGATCGTCTCCCGCGGGTACCTGGAAGGCTTCTACTACAAGCCGAGGGTGGACAAGGAAGTGCTTGCCAGGTGCGGCAAGGGCCTGATCGCCCTGTCCGCGTGCTTGAAGGGGGAGGTGCCGCATCTCGTCCTCTCGGGCCAGTGGGAACAGGCCAGAAAAACCGCGATGGAATACGCCGACATATTCGG
>JAUWWB010000028.1 GCA_030617085.1 Candidatus Omnitrophota bacterium | reverse complement strand
CTCAGGTGAAAAAAAACCTAAAGACAAAGTCAAACCTGAAAATGAAAAGGAAACACGGGTTTCGCGAGCGCAGCAGTTCCCGTTCGGGAAAGGCGATATTAAGCCGGAGACGCAGAAAAGGCCGGAAAGTTTTATCCGCGTGAAGATAAAGCACATCGCAAGGTCGACAGAGTTCGCTGAGATTTTTAAAACCGGCGAAAGGACGCGCGGGAAAACGGTTTCCCTTTATGTAAAAAGGGGTGGTGAAGAGGAAGGGCCAGCCGTAGGGATAGCCGTTTCCAAAAAGGCTGCATCCCGGGCTGTAAGAAGGAACTATATCCGGCGCCTGATCTACGCGTATTTTCGCGAACACGCGGAGTTACTGGAGAAAGGCGTAAAGGTGGTCGTGAGAGCCGCCGGGGACTTGAACGGTTCAGGTAAACAGGCCCTGTCGAGAGTGATCAGAGAAGAACTCGGATCCCTCACGAAAAAGGCGGGGATCAGAGCATGAAGAAACTGCTGATAGCCGGCGTAATGCTTTACAAAAAGGTCGCAAGTCCTTACAATATAAGAAGCTGCAGATATATACCCACCTGCTCCGATTATGCCGTAGAGGCCCTGGAAAAGCTCGGTTCTTTCCGGGGAAGCATGATCGCTGCCTGGAGGATCCTGCGATGCAACCCCTTTTCTCGCGGAGGATTTGACCCCGTGATAAAAGAATGATAAAAGAATAAAAGGTGATTCAGTAATGGAAAAAAGAATGATCATAGCGATAGCGTTATCCTTGCTTATCCTGGTGGCGTTCCAGCGCCTGAGCCCCAGGCAGGCCATGCGCGGACGGGTCGAAACACCGGTCTCCTCCGTAGTGACGGAGGAACAGGTCTTTCCCGCGGAAATGGGTGAGCGGAGGGAAGGACGCGAGGCGGCAGAGGGAATGTCCCTGGAGGAAATCGCGACAGAGATACAGACCGAAAAATACACGCTGGTTTTTTCCAATATAGGCGGAAGCCTTAAGAAATTGTCGCTCAAGGAGTATGGGGAGAATGAAGATGAAGAAATCCTTATTGACAACGGAACCCCGGAAGGTCGGCTTTTTGCCATGCAAAGCGGACTTCTGGCGGGACTGGACAGAAAAAGGTTTGAGCTGA
Organism: Candidatus Omnitrophota bacterium; assembly: GCA_030617085.1. Classification (GTDB taxonomy): domain Bacteria; phylum Omnitrophota; class Gorgyraeia; order Tantalellales; family Tantalellaceae; genus JAUWWB01. The sequence continues at coordinate 8,225 of JAUWWB010000028.1, read as the reverse complement.
GAAAAGGGGATGATTACCTGGAATACCGGCATGCCGAACCCGGCTGGCTGGAGGTCACAAAACGGTATACTTTTCATAAGGCGTTGGATTATATAAGCTTAGACATCTTTGTCAAGAACCTTTCGTCCCGGAAGGTCATCTTCTCATACCGGATGACAGGGCCGGGAGCGTTAGAAGGGGCCCACCGTGTTGCCGGAAGAACCTTTGCGCAAGCGGATACAATGGTAGACGGCAAGCTCTGGAAGGTAAGATCCGTAAAGGTCCCGCAGGAAAGAGCCGGGGAGATATCATGGATGGCGCAAAAGAACAGGTATTTTGCCTTGATCCTGAAGCCCTTCATTTCGCCCGGGTCGGTGACGATCAAGAAGACCGCGGACAAAACCCTATTAACCGCGCTAAAAAGCCGCGGCTACGAGCTGGCACCCGGAGAGACGGTCGAAGATAAGTACCTGTTATATGCCGGGCCGTTGGATGAAAAAAGGATCGCGGCGATCTCGGACGATATGCAGCAGGTAGTGGACTACGGCTTTTTTGGCGGGGTGAGCAAGGTGCTGCTTTCCATACTGCGGACCTTCCAGAAAGGGGTAAAAAACTGGGGGGTCGCGATAATCTGCTTGACGGTATTGATCAACCTGGTCCTGTTTCCCCTTACGGCAAAGAGTTTTACCTCGATGCAGCGGATGAAGAAGATCCAGCCGCACATAGAAAAACTGAAACAGCTGCACAAGGACAATCCGCACAAACTCAACAAAGAGATAATGGAGTCATATAAGAAGTATAACGTAAACCCCCTCGGGGGATGTCTTCCTATGCTTTTACAGATGCCCATATTCGTATCCCTCTACCAGGGTCTCATGCGCTCCGTAGAGCTTAAAGGCGCGAACTTCCTCTGGATAAAGGACCTGGCGAAACCCGACGCTGTTTCTCTCCCGTTCACCCTTCCCGTCATCGGCGCGCACATTAATATTTTGCCGCTCCTCATGGTGGGGATGATGGCCCTGCAGCAGAAACTCTCACAGGGGATGGCGACCGCGGCAATGACAGAACAGCAGGCCGGACAGCAAAAGATGATGCTGATGATGCCCTTGTTTTTCGGCTTTCTTTTTTACAAGATGCCCTCGGGCCTGGTCCTTTACTGGCTGACGAACACGATACTCATGACGGCGGAGCAGGGTCTTATAAGCAGGCGCATAAGCAGGAGCTGAAATCGCCATGGAAAAGAAGATAATAGAGGTTGAAGCGATCACTGTCGAGGAGGCCATCAAAAAAGCCCTAAAGATGTTGGACGCCAAAAAGAACGAGGTGACCATAGAGGTCCTCAAGGAAGAACACAAGGGCCTTTTCGGCATGGAAGGCGCCGAAAAGGCCAAAATAAAAGCAACATTGAAAGCCCGCAAATAATCCCCGGCAACCCGTCACCGGCCCAACAAAGTTTCCACGTGGAAACTCAAGTACCAGCCCCAAACCAGTACAGCCCTCCACCACACCCAAAAAAGCACTTTTCCAACAAATGTTGACAACCTGTGGATAACCCCACAACCCCTGTACCCAAACCCACTTACACCTAAAAGTCTTTAACATGCCCCTCCCCACCACTCCAACCTGGTTGGTTTCTGCCAGGTTAAGAATGTAGCCGCAGGCTTTAGCCTGCGCCCGCCGAAGACGGAAAAGCCCGGATACGACCGACCTCCCCCCTCTGGCGGCCCAGGGGCACAACGGCGCAGGCTAAAGCCTGCGGCTACATTTGCGTGCGAATGCGCCTATAAGATACACTGGCCTGGTCAACTTCCCTGAACCAAACTCTTACCTTTTGCCTGCGAGACTTACTGTTTTTCCTTCGTGCTCTTCGTGGTTTCAAAACCGCAGGCACATGCGGGAAAGGCGAAAGATCACATTTGCTCAAGCAACATTTGATGCGCGGCAATTCAGGAATAACCGCGGCTCTTGACTTCCGTGGAAGCATGTGGTATAGTTGCTCAGTATAATAAGAACACATGGGTTTCCACGTGGAAACCTGCGATCTTAAAGGCACTATCATTTTCCACTGAACCTTCTATAACTACGGTCCATAAAGTGAAAAAGATAGCATTCTGTAACCAGAAAGGCGGCGTCGCCAAGACGACCTCCGCCTTGAACATTTCCGCATACCTTGCTTTGCACGGCAAAAAGACCCTCCTGATAGACCTGGACCCTCAGGCCAACGCGACCAGCGGACTTGGCATAAATAAGGCCGCGATAGAACAAGGCATCTATAATGTTCTGCACGAACATATAGGGTTGGAAACGGCCATCCTGCCTACTGAGATCGAACTTTTGTCCATAGCCCCCTCAAATATAAGCCTTACCGGCGCAGAGGTCGAGCTGGTGAACGTCATGGGTCGCGAATACCGTCTAAAGAAGGCCATACAGGAGGCGCAATGCGATTTTGATTATATCATCTTTGACTGCCCGCCTTCACTGGGCCTTTTGACGATCAATGGCCTCACTGCCGCGGATTCCGTGATCATACCTATACAGTGCGAATATTACGCGTTGGAAGGGTTGAGCCAGTTGACAAAAACATTAGACCTCATACGGGAGAACCTCAATCCCGAGTTGGAGATCGAAGGCGTCTTGATGACCCTGGCGGATTACCGGACGAATTTGACCAAAGAGGTCATAGACGAAGTGAAGAATTATTTTGGAAAAAAAGTCTACACTGCGGTTATCCCCCGCACCGTGAAGCTCACCGAAGCCCCCGGTTTTGGCAAGCCGATAGCCTTATACGCGGAGAATTCGATCGGGGCAAAAAAATACGAAGAGGTGGCCCATGAAATACTCGGGCTTTCCACAACACCAGAAGTCCTTGATAGTAAAGAACTTATAACGAGCACGGAGGAGGATCATGGCCAAGAGACTGGGTAAGGGGCTGGAAGCTCTCATTCCCGAAGATGCGAGTAAAAGCAAAGAAAAGGTTGTCAAGATCAAGCTCTCGGACATGGCCCCCAACCCCTTTCAGCCCAGGAAGCGGTTTGACGAGGAAAAAATGGAAGAACTCGTCAGCTCCATACAGGAACAGGGAGTCATCCAGCCGATACTGGTCAGGCCCAGGGGAAACAAATACGAGATCGTCGCCGGTGAGCGCAGGTGGCGTGCCGCTCAGGAGTTGAACCTTGGAGAAGTCCCCGCCATCGTGCGGAGCGACATCAACGATGCCAACAGCCTGGAAATATCGATAATCGAGAATGTCCAGCGTGAGGAACTCAACCCTATTGAGGAAGCGAACGCTTACAGGGAACTGATCGACAGGTTCGAATATACCCTGGACAAAGTTGGAAAGATGATGGGAAAAGACAAGACGACCATCTCCAACAGCCTGCGCCTCCTGGCCCTTTCGGAAAAGATCCGCGCGTTTGTCGTAGACGGCAATATCTCCGCCGGCCACGCCAAAGCCCTTCTTTCCATCACAAGCGAAAACAAAAGACAAAAAGCCGCCGATACGGTAGTGAAAAAGGGACTTTCCGTAAGGGAAACGGAACAGATCGCGCGAAAGCTCTTCGACCCGCAAAAAAAGGTTCGCGGTAAATCGAAAGACCCCGAAATACTCAGGATCGAAGAAGACCTCCGCCACAAATTAGGCACAAAGGTCAACATCCACCAGGGCAAAAAAAGAGGCCGCATAGAGATCCAGTACTTCTCCAACCAGGATCTCCAGAGGCTCCTGGGCATCATACTCCCGGAAGCGTAACAAAATGTAGCCGCAGGCTTTAGCCTGCGATACCGCTGCCAGGCGACGATTTTGTTTGACTTTATGTGCCGGGAGTAGTAAAATATATTGTAACAGAGTCTTTTAAATCGGTCCGGTGAGGCCGAAAAGGAGCGGAAGTGATTAAGCGAGGATTAAAATTTATTAGCCTGCTCGTCAATTGACGGGGAGGCTTTTTTTGTATACGCGGATTATCGCAGATCTAACGCGGATGGTCGCAGATTCGGGTGCGGGACTTTCGCGGCGAAGGGGTCAGACCCCTAATATTTTGAAATTAATAGGGGTCTGACCCCGAAGCTTCACGGAAAAACGCAAATGCAAAAGGAGCGGAGATGAACCTTAGGGTTAAGGCTACGGTGTTGGATGCGGGGGGGATAAAACGGACTTTGCAGCGGATCGCTCATGAGATCTTGGAGAAGAACCAGGGGGTTGAGGATCTGGTCGTTATCGGCATACGGACCCGGGGGGCGTATCTGGCGGAGAGGATAGCCGGGAACATTAAAGAGATCGAAGGGAAGGATGTCCCGGTGGGAGCGATGGATATTACCATGTACAGGGATGATCTTACCGAGGTCGCGGAGCAGCCGGTGGTGCATTCGACGGAGATAGATTTCGATATAAACAAAAAGAAGATCATACTCGTGGATGACGTGCTTTTCACCGGAAGGACGGTGAGGTGCGCCCTGGATGAGCTGATCGATTTCGGAAGGCCCGCCTGCATACAGCTGGCCGTCCTCGTTGACCGCGGGCACAGGGAGCTTCCCATAAGGCCGGATTTCGTCGGCAAGAACATACCCACGTCCATGAACGAGAGCGTCGAGGTGAGGCTCAAGGAGATGGATGAAGAGGAAGAAGTGGTCCTTTTAGAAGAAAAAGCGGGATCGTGACCATGAATAAAAAAAGCGAACTGAAATGGACAAGGAAACATCTTCTCGGGATAGAGGAGCTTTCCGCGGAAGAGATACGGCTTATACTGGACGGGGTCTCCGGGTTTAAGGAAGTCCTGGGAAGGCCCATACCGAAGGTTCCGGCGCTCAGGGGAAGGACGATCGTGAACCTCTTCTGCGAACCGTCGACCAGGACTCGTTCTTCTTTTGAGCTTGCGGCCAAAAGGCTCAGCGCCGACACGCTAAACGTCACTGCTTCCTCGTCCAGCTTCGTAAAGGGCGAGACCCTGAAGGATACTGCCAGAAATATCGAAGCGATGAATATAGACATGATAGTCATGCGGCACTCGTGTCCCGGAGCGCCGCATTTTCTTTCCCGGTTCATCAAGACGTCCATAGTCAATGCCGGTGACGGTCCCCACGAACATCCGACGCAGGCGTTGCTTGACGTGTACACCATAAAGGAAAAGCTCGGCAGGATAGAAGGGCTGAACGTGAGCATAATCGGGGACATCGCCCATTCGAGGGTCGCGCGGAGCAACATTTGGGCGTTGACGAAGCTCGGGGCGAAAGTCACCGTCTGCGGCCCGAAGACCTTGATGCCCGCCGGGATAGAGAAGATGGGGGTTAAGGTTACCTACGACATTACTGAGGCGGTCAAAGGCGCGGATGTGCTCAACGTCCTCAGGATACAGCGCGAAAGGCAGAAAAGAGCCTTCTTTCCCAGCATCCGGGAGTATGTCAGGTGTTTCGGGATAACCGCGGAACTTCTGCGGAAATACGCGAAGAAAGAAGTCGTTATCATGCATCCGGGACCGATCAACAGGGGCGTCGAGCTCAGCCAGGATGTCGCTGACGGCGAATACTCAGTCATACTTGACCAGGTCACGAACGGGGTTGCGGTGAGGATGGCGGTCCTGTTCCTGTTGAATCAGGTAAGGACGACCGAAGTGGAGTAAAATGTTCAAAAAAGACCCAAAAAAGGGACAATTTTAGTAAGAGTTTAGCTCAGGGAAGTTGACCAAGCCATTGGTAAGCCATTGGCGCGCGCCGCAAAGGATGAGACTTTCCAGAAATGTAGCCGCAGGCTTTAGCCTGCGCCCGCCGAAGGCGGGAAAGACCGGACATCTCCGACCTGCCCGCCTCTAGTGGGACAGAGCAGATGTCTTAGTTAAGCCGTTTGCGTATTGGGATTTTTGTTTTCTGGTGGATGTATCGCTGACTCTCGCAGGCTAAAGCCTGCGGCTACATTTGAGAGGGGACTTCTTTTGTAGGCTAAAGGATTACCAATTTTAAGGAAAATAGGCGAAAAAACATAGAAAGTGGAGCAAATATGAGCATTCTAATAAGAAACGGTAGGATAATAGATCCCTCGCTGGACATCGATGCCGAAGGCGATATTCTTATCGAAAAGGGAAAAGTAGCTCAAATAGGCGGCCAGATAGAGGCAAAGGCGGCCAGGTTGATCGATGCCGGGGGCAAGATAGTGGCGCCGGGGCTTGTGGACATGCATACGCATTTGCGGGAGCCCGGACGGGAAGGCGTCGAGACCATTGAAACGGCCTTAAGCGCGGCAGTAAGAGGCGGGTTTACGACAGTCAGCGCCATGCCTAATACCGACCCTCCCTGCGACAGCGCCTCCGCGGCGAGGTTTCTTATTGACAGGGCGCGCGAGGTCAGGCTTGCCAATCTCCTGCCGGTGGGGACGATCACGAAAAAGAGAAAAGGCGCCGAGATGTCCGAGATGGCCGAGCTGAAGGAAGCGGGGTGCCCGGCGGTTACGGACGACGGCGATCCCGTGGCGGATACGGTCCTCATGCGAAGGGCGATGGAGTATGCTTCCATGGTGGATATGCTCGTGATCTCTCACTGTGAGGACAAGGCCCTTGTTTCGGGCGGCGTCATGCACGAAGGATACTGGTCCACTGTCCTGGGCCTGGCGCCGATACCGGCCGAGGCGGAAAGCACGATAGTCGAACGGGACATCCGCCTGGCGGAGCTGGCCGGGGCGAGGCTCCATATCGCCCACCTCAGCGCGGCGGCGAGCGTGGAGGCGGTGAGGCAGGCGAAGAAAAGGGGCGTGAAGGTGACCGCGGAGGTTACGCCACACCATTTCTCGCTTACCGACGAAGATGTGAAGACATTTGACACAAACATGAAGGTAAATCCCCCGTTGCGCTCCGCGGAAGACGTGAAGGCCGTCAAGAAAGGCCTTAAGGACGGGACAATCGACGCCATCGCGACGGACCACGCGCCTCATCTTGTTAACGAGAAGGAAAAGGAATTCGACTACGCTCCTTTCGGGATGATCGGCCTGGAAACGGCGCTTTCGCTTTCGGTCATGAATCTTATTGACGGTGGACACCTGGACTGGCCCGGCCTTATCCGGAAGCTGTCAGTCAATCCCGCGGAGATACTAAAGTGCGGCAGGGGAACGCTGAAAGAAGGCGCACCCGCCGATATCGTGATAATAGATCCGGAAAAGGAATGGATGTACACGAGAGACAGCATCAGGTCAAAGTCATCGAATTCCCCGTTCATCGGGCACAAGATGAAAGCGGCGGTGACGGATGTGATCGTGGGCGGGAGGGTAGTTAGTTCGTAGTTCGTAGTAAGCCGGGTGGTATGGGGGGGTTGACGGCGGTCCGCGTGGGAGCCGGCAGGCCGTCCCGTGCTCAAACATCCGATGCCGATTTCATTCTGGTGACGATTTGAGCGGCATCGGAACTGCGCGCGGGACGGCCTGCCGGCTCCCACGCGGACCTTGGCTAACGCGAACCCAGCCCACCGAATAGGCGGGGCTTTCCCCTCGACTTCGCTCGGGATGGTTCAAAGGTGGTGAGCTTGTCGAACCACCAGCCCCGCATCGTTAGGGCGGGGGTGAGAGGGAGAAGGGAAAAGGGTTTAGGCAATGTGGGGGAAGGGTATGCAAGATGTGAAGTTCATAGTAACGCAGGAGCTGGGGAAGCTGGCCAAGTGGCTGCGGATCCTGGGGTACGATACTGAATATCATGGGGAGAGGGAGGTTTCCGATCTCGTTATCCGGGCGCTCAAGGGGGATCGCGTGCTCCTGACAAGAAGCCCTGCTTTCATGAAATATACAGGGATACGCGTGGTGAGGATCGAGTCCGATCATGTAGAGGAGCAGGTGGATCAGGTCACGCGGGAACTCGCCCTGGAGTTCAGCGAAGAGGACATTTTCCGCCGATGCGTCGAATGCAATGTCCTTTTGGAGGATATCGAAAAAGAAGAGGTCAGGGACAAGGTCCCCGAGTACGTGTTCCAGACACAGGAAGTCTTCAAGCGATGCCCGCAGTGCCAGAAGATCTTCTGGCAGGGAACGCACTGGGACATGGTGGGGAAGTGGCTGGAGGAGAGAGGGTTTTGTAGTTCGTAGAAAAATGTAGGGGCAGGCCCCTGTGCCTGCCCTTTGCCTGCGGGGGCGATCCGGGTTCGGGGCCTCTGGCCCCGAACAAAGGTTAACTAGCTAACCAGGTTAGAAGTATGGAAAAAAAAGTGATAAAGGCGCGGATCATTTCCAACCGGGAGATCGCGCCAGACCATTTTGTCATGCGGCTTGATGCTCCTTTTTT
>JAUWWB010000014.1 GCA_030617085.1 Candidatus Omnitrophota bacterium | reverse complement strand
TCTTCACGGAACTGATCCTGTACCGCTTGAATCGCAGAAACTGAAAGTCAAACCCGGCCTCCTCGAAGGGATAGACTTTCCTGCTTTCATCGTCAAGCAGTTCATACATCGTCCTGTAGTCCCCTTTCTGCCAGGCCGACATGAACGCCCCGATAACCCTGGCGCCCCGGGGGCACAGGCCAACGTCAACTTCCTCGACAGCACCGCCGCCGACCGGCACGGCCATCATCATGTCCTCATCCACCCACACCTCAGCAAGAGAATCCGCGGGAAAGATAAAAAACATCGACAAACATAAAAAACAAAAAATACAGGTCATAAATTTTATTTAACGTAAGAGATCCTTCGCTTCGCTCAGGATGACGGGGGAGGGCTCAGGATGACGGGGGAGGGCTCAGGATGACAGGGGGGTGAAGGCGGGGAAAGAACTCCGGTCACTCTGAAAGTCCCGCTTCGAGAAAATTCCTGAGCTTCCTGGCCCGGGTCGGGTGCCGCAGCTTCTTTAGGGCCTTTGCCTCTATCTGGCGGACACGTTCTCTTGTGACGTTGAATATTTTCCCGACTTCCTCAAGCGTCTTCGGACATCCGTCGCCTACCCCGAACCTCAGGGTCAGCACCTTTTGTTCCCTGGCCGTAAGCGTCGCCAGCACCTCGCCCATCTGCTCCCTGAGCATCGTGTAAGCCGTAGCGTCGGCGGGAGAGATGGCGGACTTATCCTCGATAAAATCCCCGAAACTCGTATCGCCTTCGTCCCCTATCGGGGTTTCCAGCGATATCGGATGCTGCGCGATCTTTATTATGCCCCTTACCTTTTCAACGGATATCTTCATGGCGGCGGAGATCTCTTCCGGGGTGGGTTCTCTTCCGTTTTCCTGCACGAGGGTCCTGGTAACCCTCACCAGCTTGTTTATGGTCTCCGTCATGTGCACCGGGATGCGGATCGTCCTAGACTGGTCGGCTATGGAACGTGTTATCGCCTGGCGGATCCACCATGTCGCGTAGGTGCTGAACTTGTAGCCCCTTTCGTATTCAAACTTATCCACCGCTTTCATCAGGCCCATGTTGCCTTCCTGTATCAGATCCAGGAAAGACAGCCCCCTGTTGGTATATTTTTTAGCGATGCTGACCACCAGGCGCAGGTTGGCGGCGACCAGCTCCTTTTTCGCCTTCGTGTGCTCTGTTTCGATCTTCTCCAGCTTCTCGGCGTCCGCGGCGATATCTTCCACCGGCCTGCCTATCTCTCCGGCGAGCTTCCTCAAGTGGCTTTGCGCCGCCTTCAGCCCTTTCCTGGTGCGCGCCTTTTTGATCTTCTCTACCTTGCTCCTGGCCTTCCTGACCTCTTCCATCAAGTCTGTTATATTTTCCGCCACTTTTTCCGTAAGCGTTATGGCGACCTTCACTTCGCCCATGAGCTCCAGTATGCTGTCCTGTTTCTTGCAAAGCCGCACCCTCCTTATAAGTCGGCGCTTTTGCGTTTTCAGCTTCTCCGGGTCGAAGCCGGGCGCGATGTCAAGCACGTCGTCGAGGTTGTAATCCTTGCCCATCGCCTCTTCGATCTCCCGGAGGACCTGTTCTCTGCCCACATTGATGGCGAATACGATCTCCTTGAACTCTTTCTCCTTCTTTTTTATGCGCTGCGCCAGCTCCAGCTCTTCGCTGCGGCTCAACAGCGATATCTGCCCCATCTGTTTCAGATACATCTTCACGGGATCGTCGATCTGCACGAACTTCCGGGCCTTTATCTCCTTCTGCCCCCTTTTTACGGCAAGCGGTATCCTTTCGAGCTCTTCCTCGGATTCCACCACCTTTATGTCCGCGCTGTGAAGCGCCGTCATCACCTCTTCGATCTCGTCGGAAGAGGCGACCTCATCGGGGAGGATGTCATTGACCTCGTCGTAACTGAGGTACCCCTTGTCCTTCCCGGCTCTTATAAGCTTCCGGACAATAGCCGCCTTGGCCGCGTCAAGACCACCTGTCAGCTTGCCGGCCTTCGAAAGGCCTTTCTTCGTCATCTTTTTCTTGCCGGCGGCTTTTATCTTTTTCTTTCTCTTTGGCATGGCTACGCAACCTTCTCCTTGTTGATCTCGCTTATCTTTTTCATCAGCTCCATCATCTCCGCCTCGTTCCCGGACTCCTTGGCTTCCTTTAACCTGAGGGTCAGGTCCTTCAGGTCTTCATCCCTGTTCTCTTTCAGAACGCACGAGACGCAATCGGTCAATACCTTCTCCGGGTCCCGCGAGATGTCCGCTTTGGCAATGGCCCGCACAACGGCGGCGCGCGCGCGGGCGTCGTTCTCGAAGCGGCTCAACAGTTTTCCCGGGTTAATCCTTTTCTCTCCGTTACCGAAAAGCGCGCTGACGATATCAATGACTTTTTTGACGTTCATGTCGCGGAACCTGTCCAGCCCGAGCTCGCCGCGTATCCTGTCAAACATCCTTTTATCCGAAATCGCCAGTCCCAAAAGGTGTATCTCGCTGCTCCTGTAGGCGCGCGTATTCAGGACCGCTTCAGAAGGCGCCGCGACCCGGCGGGAATAGTCCGGCCTGACCTTGCCCATTTCCTGCCGCAGCGATGTTTCGTTTATCCCGAGACGTTCCGCGAGCCTCTTAAGATGATCGGACTGGACAACGGCGTTGGCGACCTTGCGTATCGTCGGGAGCATCTCATCAGCGATGCCGCCTACGTCCCGGACGCCCAGTTTTTCAACCAGAAGGTCCAGCTTATAATCGAACAGCCCCCTGGCGGCGCGGACGATATCCTCAAACTTTTCCCTGCCGTTCTTCCTCACAAAGCTGTCAGGGTCTTCCCCTTCAGGCAGGGCCGCTATTCTCACCTTCATGCCGCCGGCGATAAGTGTATCAAGCCCCCGCAGGCTGGCGGCCTCTCCCGCCTGGTCCGCGTCGAAAACCATCACGGCGGTATCGGTGTATTTTTTCAGCATGCTGACCTGCCTCTCCGTAAGAGCCGTCCCCGAGGCGGCCACAACATTCGTGACGCCGTGCTGGAACGGGATGATCACGTCCATGTATCCTTCGACGAGGACCGCGCACCCCCTCTCCCGTATGCCCCGCCTGCTGAAATTCAGCCCGTAAAGGACGTTGCTCTTGCTGTACACCTCGGTTTCCGGGGAATTTATGTACTTGGGCAGAGAATCGTCCATGACCCTTCCGCCGAAAGCTACGATGTGCCCTCTCTCATTGAAAATGGGGAAGGTTATCCTGTTCCTGAACCTGTCGTAATCGCCTTTCCCCTTTTCGCTCGGAATGGTGAGCCCCGCTTTTCTCAAAAGGGCGGCGGGTATTTTCTTCCTTTCACAATATTTTCTGAGCTCCTCCCACCTGTTCAGCGCGTAGCCGATCCTGAACTCGCTCATCGTATCGGTATCGATGCCGCGTTTTTCCAGATACCCAAGGGCATTCCTGCCGTTCTCGCCCCTTAGAAGGTTCTGGTAAAAAGCAGCGGCCATCTTGTTGACCTCGTAAAGGCGGGCAGCCAGGGAAGGCCCCTGCCCCGCGGCTTTCGTGTATTTCGGCAGCTGCACGCCGGCCCTGCCGGCCAGCACCTCGACGGCTTCCGGGAAACCTATGTTTTCATATTTCATGAGGAAGTTAATGGCGTTTCCTCCCGCGTCGCATCCGAAACAGTGATAGATCTGCTTCTCCGGGCTGACGACAAAAGAAGGCGTCTTTTCGTTGTGAAAAGGACAGTTCGCCTTGTAGTTCCTTCCCGCCTTTTTCAGCTGGATGCAACCCGAGATGACCTCGACTATATCGGTCCTGTCCAGTATCCCGTCAATGACTTCCTGTGGTATCTTACTCATGGCAGCTAACTCCGCCTCCTGGTCCGCTTGAACCCGGAGCAGTCGATGAAGTTCAATCTTCCCTTCTTTTCGATCGCGTCGAACAGGAGGTTCAGGCCCAGCGTGTCGCTGGCGATGTGGCCCGCTATCACGTAATTAATGAACTCCGACTTTGCCACTTTATAGCCGGACTCCTTGCAATGCATCCCGACGATCGTCTTGATCCCGGACTGGGAGAGACGCGCGAACATCTTATCCGGCCCGGAGGTCCCTCCCGTCATGTCCACAAATATCTTTCCCGCGTCCTTGCCGGGGTTCCCGATGAGTATGAAGGGTCCGGCGCCCCTTTTCATCGCGTCCCTGTATTCGGGTATCCCTTTCAGAATATTCAGGATGCTGCTCAGCTTTTTCGGCTTTTTATTGACGAAAAGCTTCTGAAGAAAATTCGCAACGCAATTATCGGCCGCGGTATGAAGGCACATGAAAGGTATGCCCAGCAGCCTTGCCGCGTCCACGGCCCTGTTGTGGTTCGCGGGCGCTACGCTGCGGGCAACCTCCTCCGCCCGGTCCTTCATTATCCCCCGCGCCGCCTCGCCGGAAAAACCGTACTTCTCCCATAAACCGGGCTGTATATCCATTACCTTGTAAAGCTGCGCGTAGGCCCTGCCGGTCGGGTGATGGGAGATGACCAGGTCTATGTCCACGCCCTTTTCGCGCAGCCTGTCGGCCAGCACCAGCTCTGCGACATCGATATCTATCCCCACCAGGACGTTTTTAACCTCTACTTCCCCGGAACCGTTCAATATGCGCGTGTCGGCATAGGGATGCCTGAGGCTTTCCGGGTCGAAGGCGCGGCGGTCTATCCCCCTGGCCTTTTTGTATTCTTCCCTGGCCTTTTTGAGCCCGTCTTCGATCACCCGCCCGGTACGCTGGTCCTCCTTAAGGGCCTTGTTAACGGCCAGTTCGTAAATGGTCTTCAGCTTCATAATAAGCCTCGCAGGAGACCCCCGTTTTTAAGCGGGGGAGGAATGCGAGCTACTCACATCCTTAATTCAGTTGACGGTTCGGATTAATTGTCTTAAACTACTTCCTGCGAGGTAGCCCGGCTCTCGCTGGCCACTATGGCCTAAATGTTGCAGGCTTGTCGGTCTTTTCAGATCGGCAACGGGCATTGTAAACTGTCCGAATGTAGTGCGCTCTTTGAGCATATCAAAGGTATAAGGTTCCTGCGGATAGATCGCAGGGTAAAATCTTTGTCGCAACTATAAGGCCTATGCCTTTAGGCATAGGTTGTTTACTTCACTCCTTCACCCCGGAGGCGTTAATCCTTTTTAGGGGTTAAGAATTCCTTAACAACCTCATCCTTTCGCTTTTCTTTCGATATCCCGATAAGGCCGGTCATCCAGCTGTAGATCCGGGCGTCCAGATCCACAAAGAACATGCCTGTCCTCGACCCTTCGGCGACAGCATGCCGGATCGGATCGACCGGAAGGAGCAAAAGCATTATCCCTATTATCCCAAAAAGGATAAATGCCCTGAAAGAGGCCATGAGCATGCCGCCGATTTTTTCGATGGCGGCAATTTCCCGGTCACTTACAGCGGCGCAGATCCTCTCCAGCACTTTAACGGCCAGGAATACCCCGGCAGAGATCACGAAAAACGATGCCGGTTTTGCCCATCCCATCGACAAAAACCCGAACAGCCTTTCGGACAAAAGGGAATAATATTCAATCGAAACGAATATTAAGGCAAAATAACCCAGAACGGGAACGACCTGGCCGCCGACGCCGACCCTCGAACCTTTATAAACCATTCCCGCCAGAAGGATTACGAAAAATATATCGATCCAGTTTATATTTTCAAGTATTGCAGGCAAGGCATACCCCTTCAATGAAATGAAAGTATATCATATTAAGATAGCCTTGTCAAACCGGTGGGTCAAATAAGGGGTACTGCGGTTTCTGAGGTTTCTATTTCATTAACAGGAAGCATTAATTATGGAATTTTCTGTTTTTCGGGCGATGAGACAACGGGAGTTCTCGTCTACATGATTGACTTTTATTCTCATAATATCACCTTCAGGTCCCTCAAATCCCTCTAACCTTGCCCTCAGGTATTCTCCCGTGTAGCCCTCAAGGAACGATCCCCCAGGCCGCCGCTCCAGCAGAACATCTACCTCCCTGCCCACGAATTTCGCGCAGAATTCCGCTTGGAGCTCATATCCCGCTCCGATCAACCATTCCACTCTGCTTTTCGCGGTATTCAGCGGCACCTTTTCCGTTATCAGGGAAGCGGGAGTTCCCTTCCGGTCGCTGTATTTAAAGACATGGAGTCTCGACGGTCTCGTTTCCCGCACAAACTCCAGTGTCCTGCGGAAATCAGCGTCGGTTTCGCCCGGAAATCCGGCAATGACGTCCATTGTCAAACCGATAAGCGGGACCGCTTTCCGGAGCCGTCCGACCAGGCACCTGAACCGGTCCACGGTGTACCTTCTGCCCATCGATCCGAGGATCCTGTCAGACCCGCTCTGCAGGGGAATATGCAGATGCCGGCAGATCCTGCCTGAGGCGGCTATTGTTTCTATCAGGGTTTCGTCTATATAGTTGGGTTCGATGGAGCTGATCCTTATTCTGAAATCTCCTTCAAGGCCGTCTATCTCTCTCAGGAGGTCCGAAATGCTCTCCCCTTTACCCCCTTTCCATGCCCCGAGACATACACCGGTCAATACGATCTCCCTGTAACCGCCGTCGGCAAGGCGCGCCACCTCGGCCAGGACATCCCGCTTGTCCCTGGAGCGCGAAGGCCCCCTGACAAGGCTCACCTTGCAGTAAGAGCAGTTCTGGTCGCACCCGTCCTGTATCTTGAGGAAGGCCCTGGTATGGGAGCTGAAACCGGAGACTTCCTCTTTCACGGCCTTTTTGCCGCCACCGCCGAACATGTCATCAAGGATAAGCGGTATCCTTGCCTTATCACTGCCCGGCACCACCGCATGTACCTCAGGCAATGACCGCAGGTTCTCTATATCCTCTTCAAGAACCGCCAGGCATCCGGTGACGAATATCTTCACGCCGGGATTCTCTTTTTTTATTTTCTGCACTATCTTCCGCGTCTTCCTGTCGGCCTGTGCGGTAACGGTGCAGGAATTGACAATAACAATGTCAGCATCCCGAACCCCGGCTTCCCGAAACCCAAACCGGACAAGATTCTCCCTCAAAACCTGCTCTTCATACTGGTTAACCTTACACCCTAATGTCTTTATAGCAAATCGCATCATCTCCACCCACCATCCAACTCCAACCCGGGGTAAAGGGCAGGCACAGGGGCCTGCCCCTACATTTTTCTCCGAACTCCGAACCCCGAACCCCGAACTCCGAACTAACAACTTACACCGAAAACTCATAAACAAGCGCTGAGAGTACGAACAGTCCCGCGGTGTCGCTTTTGAGGACCCTTCGTCCCAGCGACACTAATCTGCAGTTATCCCTGCGCGCCAGGCGCGCCTCTTCCGGGGTGAAATCCTCTTCCGGGCCGATGAGAACCAGGATCTTTCCCGACTTGAACCCGGCCAGCGCCTTTTTAATAGGAACCGTTTTATCAGTCAGGCACGCCAGGAGGGCCAGGTCGTACCCGTCCATGCGGCTCACCACGTCCCCATATAAGCTGACCTCTTCTATCTCCGGGACGCTCACCCTTCCGCATTGTTTTGAGGCCTCAACGGCTATTTTCCGCCACCTCTCGACCTTTTTCTTGCATCCGGCGGCGTTGGGCCTGACGATCGTTCTCTCCGTTATCAAGGGTATCACCCGGGCCGCGCCCAGCTCGGTCGCCTTTTCTACGATATGATCCATTTTACTCTTTTTGGGGAGGGCCTGGGCAAGCGTGATCTCCGGGATGCTTTCGGCGGCGGGGGTTTCCGTGCGCACGACCTCGACGGTTATCCTCTTCCCCCTCTTATCGATCTCCTTTATGAACCCGGTATATTCGTTCCCCGTCCCGTCAAACGCGACAACCTTATCCTTCTCCCGCAGCTGCATCACATCCAAAATATGATGCGCCTCTCTCCCGTCGATAACGATCACGTTCTTTCGCACATTCTCTTTAGGAACATAGAATCTGCTCATACGCTCCCCCGCAACTCACTACGAACTACGAACCAAAAGGGCAGGCACAGGGGCCTGCCCCTACATTCAATTAGGCCGCTCCGAACTAAAAACAGCTAACCAGCATTGCGGGACAGGAATGTCCCGCCTATTCGTTGGGCTGGGTTCGCGTTACCCAAGGTCCGCGTGGGAGGGGGTCCGCGCGCAGTTCCGATGCCGTGCAGAACGGCATTCGGATGTTTGAGCACGGACCCCCTCCCACGCGGACCGCCGTCAGCATTCGCCCAGGATCCGCATCCTAACGACTCCGAACTCCCCCTCGACTTCGCTCGGGATGGTTCAAAGGTGGTGAGCTTGTCGAACCACGAACTATTTTTCCCCGAAAACCTCCGCCGTAAACACGTAGATCTCACATGCCCCCGTCTTCCAGGCGTCCGCGGGGATGCCGGCTTTGTGGGCGCAGAGGCTGTTCATGAACTGCTCCCTGTTCCAGCCGGTCTCATCGGCTACCTGCGGCAGGTACACGCCGCTTCTGAAGCCCATGCGCACCATTACCCCGTGCCTGCCCATCTCTATCCCGTCGGGGTCGTCTATTTTTCTCATCGGGGACAAAGCCGATATCTCTATGTCGATATCGTCCATCTCCTCAAGCCGAACGGACGGAAATCTCGGATCCTCAGTAGCGGCGGCTATGGCCATGTCTCTCACCGTAAGATAAAGCGGTCCCGTGGCGGCCATGTTCCCGATACATCCCCTCAGCTCCCCGCGCTTGCGCAGCGTCACGAACGCTCCCATATCCTGCCTGAAAGCATCGTCATCCGCTTCCACGTCAAGGCGTTCCCCCGTTTCAAGATAATGCCGTATAGTATCCCTCGCGACCTTTAAAAGCTTCGCCCTCTGAGCCTGGCTAAACATACTTTCGCCCTCCTTTTTGCCATTCCCGCGAAAGCGGGAACCCATGCCCTGCTTCACGAAAGCCGCACTCAGGTACCCAACTACCCTGTCTTTCATCCCTGAGGTGTCGCCGGAATTGGCGTATTTCAATATTTTGACCTCGTCGGCGCCCAGTCTCCCGCATGCTTCCATGACAGCGCATACGGCCCCGTACCCGCACATGAGCGAGTCAGGCCGGTCTTCTCCCAGGCTTGCCCGGTAAAGAAGATCGGGGTCGAACGCCTTTATCACTTCGATCGTCCGCGCGTCCTTTTCGTTTGCCTTCTCATAGGGCAAATAATGGGACATGTCCGAGCTCGCCACTATCACGAAATTCTTTTCATCCCGCAGGACATTATACAGCGCCTCAGCCAGGAGCTTCCAGTTCCGCATCCTCTGGTCGCATAGCGCCACCAGCACCAGTCGCGCGTCCTTCAATGCTGTCTGGATGAACGGTATCTGCATCTCAATAGAATTCTCGGAAGCGAATGCCTCGGGTATGTCCTGCATGTTGCCGTGATAGGCAAGAAGCCTCTCCGTGATGTCCCTGTTTATCCGCGCCTTTCCCAGCGGCGTAACAAAAGTTTCGCCGGTAAAAACAGCGATACGGTCCCGAAAATATCTTCTGTGGGTGAACCCCACGACCACGACCGTACCCGGAGCTTTTTCAATTAACGCCTTATACGAATACGCCGCCACCGGTCCGGAGAACCTAAGTCCCGCGTGTGGGGCTATCACTCCCGCGACTTCTCCACCGATCCGGCCCACACGGACATCGCGCAAATACCCTTCGATCCCGGACCTCAATAGAGCCGGCGAAGAAGGATACCAGGAACCCGCCAGATCCGCCTGCTTCGCGCCGGCAAGGGTTCCGGCTGCAAGCAAAGTTATCACAAAGATCGTTAGCCAAATACGCTTCGTCATGCCAGGACCTCTTTGTCTTCTTTCCACCTTCCTATTTCAGCATCAATAGAATAAAAGCCACTAATACCACGACCACGACGGCCAGGACTATCATCCAGTGAGTGGAATACTTCATCTTGCCCAGGGTCCCGACACCGCGTTCAAGGTTCTCCCCGCAATAAAGGCACAGGAGGGCCTCATCGTCATAGACCGGCTTCCCGCAATGCGGACAAATATATTCACCCATTGACATTCCACTCCGTCTTCAGCGTCCGTCCCGCCTGTCCCGAGCGAAGCCGAGGGGCCTCACTCCAATAAACAACAAGGTCAGACCTCCACATTCCACGCATTGAAAAAGCCAACAGAATATAATGTGAAGATCTGACCCTTTTCGGTCCTCCAATAAACACCGGCCGGCGAAGGCTGGTGGAGCAGATGGGATTCGAACCCACGACCCCCACGTTGCGAACGTGATGCTCTTCCAGCTGAGCTACTGCCCCACACTTAACCGTGATACTATTATATCACGAATCCCAAAAACGTAAAGATGGCGTTGGTGGCTGACATGGTAATTAATGGTAATTAATTGTAATTCATAGTAATTGATAGTAATTCATGGTAATTCATTGCGGTGAAAATATTTTCCTCTTCTTACTTCTCCAAACGATAAATTACAACAAATTACAACAAATTGCTACTGAATTACCATTAGATTACCTGGACCCTGACCCCCCTCACTCCGCCTCCCTGGGCCTGGCAAGCTTTATGGAGTAATCCGTATCATCTTTCTCCAGACGGATATGGCCTTCCCTGGCAAGCCAGCCCAGGCTCATCATGATAATATCCCTGTCTTTCGCCAGCTCGCCGATAATATCCTGCATCCGGGCCGCCTCATCGCTGCGGTCAAGATAATCCCATATCTCCCCGGCCGTAATCCCTATCATCGTGATCATGTCGCACCTCCTTCCTGCGTGCCATTCCACGTAGGGCTGCCGCGCAGCCCCTATTCCTCTGGTTATAGCTGAAACACCTCGGGCATTTCGATATCTCGTCGTGCCTGCTGTCTATGTAGGTGAGCGCGCAGATCGCGCAATGCCAGATATACTTCTCATCCGAGCTGAAGGTCTTCAGCTTCGTGCCGAAGTCAATAAAGGACCATATGGCCAGCACGAACACCGCCGTGAAAAGCAGGTACAGAAAAAGCGCCGTGGAAATATCCACCTTTATCATCCGATCAATCTCCGGCGTTTAAAACAACATCCGTCTCGCGCCACTCATCTCCCGCCGAGGCGTCTTCCTTCGGCTCATAGATCCAGCCCCTGACGAACTTGAGGGCCGCGATGTCAAGCCCGGGATAACCGGTCGTGGTCACCGGCTCCACCTTCCTGACATTCCCGTCTCCGGCTATCAGCGCCCTGACCCTTATCTTGTAGGCCTCCCTGTCCCCGTAAAGTCCCCGCGTCATAAAAGGCGCCTCCGGCCGGTAAATGACTTTTCTCCCCTTCGCGTCCGCTTGCGCGCGGGCATAACGGCTCCTCACCATCCGATCCTCCGCGATAAAGCCACGGCCGGGGCCGGGCACGGCCTTCGCGCCTGCCAGAAAATCCATCACAAGAGCATCCATGCTGTTCCCCGGATGATCCGGCAGCTCCTGAACGGCCGGTTCCATTTTCGGGGCCGTCACTTCCAGGCGCCCCTCTTCGGGGGACAGCACCGTTTGCCGGTAAGCCGTATTAACGGCAGGGTCCGCATTTTCCAGCATGATATCAAACGCCGTTTTCCTCAAAATAGCCCCGAGAAAATCAACGCGCGTATACGGACGCGCCATGGCGGCATCCCCCTGAGCGGTTATGGTAATGGCGGACATCCCAAGAACATGCGCCCCCAGCGACAAAAGCAAAGCTATCCTCAGGTTTCTGTTCATCATACAACTCAAGATGTTCGCCGGCTATGTTCGCCCGCCTTAGGCGGGCTCCTACGGCACCGTAGGAGGGGC
>JAUWWB010000112.1 GCA_030617085.1 Candidatus Omnitrophota bacterium | reverse complement strand
GGCAATACTGCCTTTGAAAGGGAAGATACTCAATGTTGAAAAGGCGCGGATCAACCAGGTGCTCAGCAACGAAGAAATAAAAACGATGATCATGGCCCTGGGGGCAGGTGTTGGCGAGGATTTTGACGTGAGCAAGATCCGCTACGGAAAGATCATACTCATGTGCGATGCCGATGTGGACGGGTCGCACATACGCACGCTTATCCTGACATTCTTCTTCCGCCAGATGAAGGACCTTATCGAAAAAGGACACGTATATATCGCGCAGCCGCCTTTATACAGGGTAAAAAGGGGAAAAAAGGAGAGTTACTTAAGTGCGGAAAAAGAGATGCAGACGTTCCTGATAGACCAGGCCATAGAAGGGATGAAAGTAAAGAACGTAAAGGAGCAAAGAAGCTACACCACGAAAAGACTTAAGGAACTCCTGGAGCTTTTAATAAGACTCGACAGACTGTCCACTGCCATAGAGAGGCGTGGAGTGAAGCTGGGAAAATATCTCGAAGCCAGGCACAAAAAGACCAAAAAACTACCACTTTACAGGGCTAAAGTGGAGGGCGAATACGTTTATTTGTACAGCGACAGCGAGCTGGCCGAATTGAGGGCCAAAAGGGGTAAGGAAGAAGAGATCGAGATGACGGACGAGCGGGAAGAAAAAAGGGAAGAGACGCCCACGGCCATAGTCGTCCAGGAATTCTACGAGGAACGGGAGATAGAGAAGATATCCAGGGAAATAGCGAAATACGGCCTCGACATAGCGGATTACGAAAAGGAAATGCCCGAAGAAAAAGAGAAGGAAAGAAAGCCGGTGTTCCTGGTGGACGATTTAAAGATATTCTCACTGAGCGAACTTCTGTCCTACGTCCTGAAAGAAGGCGCCAGGGGCATGACCGTCCAGCGTTATAAAGGCCTGGGCGAGATGAACCCGGAACAGCTCTGGAAGACCACCATGGACCCGGACAGAAGGACCCTGCAGAACGTGATCATAGAAGACATGGTCGAATCCGACGAAATGTTCTCCATCCTCATGGGCGACAACGTAGAGTCGCGAAGGAATTTCATCATGAAATACGCCAGAGAGGTGAAGAACCTGGATATATAATATTAAAGGAAAGCCGCAGGAGCCCGCCAGAGGCGGGCGAACACGAAAGAAATAACAGGGAGAAAGAATGTACACGCGTAACGAGAAGATCACGCCGATCTATATCGAAGATGAGATGAAGGACTCGTATATCAATTACGCGATGAGCGTAATTGTCGGGCGCGCTTTGCCGGACGTCCGTGACGGGCTCAAGCCAGTCCACCGGCGCATACTTTACGCGATGAAAGACATGGGCATCGTTTATAACAAGTCCTTCAAAAAGTGCGCGAGGATCGTCGGGGAAGTCCTCGGTAAATACCACCCGCACGGCGACACGGCGGTTTACGACGCCCTTGTCAGGATGGTACAGGACTTTTCCCTCAGGTATCCGCTCGTCAACGGTCAGGGCAATTTCGGCTCCATTGACGGCGACCCGGCCGCGGCGATGCGTTATACGGAAGCGCGCCTCCAGCAGATCACCGAATGGATGCTGAAGGACATAGAAAAGGAAACGGTGGATTTCACGCCGAACTTCGACGGCTCTCTCAAGGAACCATCGCTACTTCCTGCCGTACTGCCCAACCTTCTGCTGAACGGGGCCAGCGGCATCGCCGTCGGAATGGCCACGAACATCCCCCCGCACAACCTCCGGGAGATCGTTGACGCGGCATGCCACCTCATAGACAACCCCGGTTGCCACATCGATGAGCTGATAAAGATCGTCAAGGGTCCGGATTTTCCCACCGGGGCGCTCATCTGCGGAAAAGAAAATATCCGCAAGGCGTACAAAACAGGAAGGGGCACGCTGGCCCTTCACGCCAGGGCGCACGTGGAACAGAAAAAACAGGGCAGGGAAAGCATAGTGGTCACGGAGATCCCCTACCAGGTCAACAAGACCAGGTTGATCACTTCGATCGCCAACCTCGTCAGGAGCAAGGAAATCGAAGGCATCACGGACATCCGGGACGAATCCGACCGGGAGGGAATGAGGGTGGTCATAGATATCCGCCGGGGATTTGACACGGAAGTTGTGATGAACCAGCTTTATAAGCGTACCCAGATGAGGGACACCTTTGGGGTCATAATGCTGGCGATAGTCGATGGGCGGCCCAGGATCTTGAATCTGAAAGAAATTCTGGAACTGTTCGTCAAACACCGTAAAGAGGTGATCGTAAGGCGAACGAGGTTCGACCTCGCCCGGGCGGAAGAAAGGGCTCACATCCTCGAAGGGCTCAAGATCGCGATAAAGAATCTGGACGAGGTCATAAAACTTATCAAGCGATCGAAAGACCCGGAAGCGGCAAAAGCGGGCCTCGTGAAAAAATTCGGCCTTTCCGAAAGACAGGCCCTGGCCATACTGGCGATGAGGTTGCAGCAGCTAACGGGCCTCGAAACCGAGAAGATCAAGAAGGAATACCTGGAGCTTCTTAAGACCATAGAAAAACTGAAAGGAATACTCGCAAGCGAGAAAAAAGTCCTCAACATCATCAAGGACGAATCCACGCAGATCAAGGAGCAGTTCGGGGATGAGAGGCGGACGGAGATAACCGTGGCCGCGGAGGAGATAGCCATTGAGGACCTCATCGCCGAAGAGGACATGGTGATAACCCTGAGCCACGCGGGCTACATCAAAAGGTTGCCGGTAAGCGCCTATCGCAAGCAGAGGCGCGGCGGAAAAGGGGTGACCGGCGCCGAGACCAGGGAGGAAGATTTCTGCGAGCATCTTTTCGTCGCTTCCACGCACGACTACATGCTGGTCTTTACCAGCAAGGGAAAACTCCACTGGCTCAAGGTCCACGAAATACCGCGGGTCGGACGCAGGACGAAGGGAAGACCCATCGTCAACCTTCTGGGGGTCTCACCCGAGGAGCAGATCACCTCCGTCGTCCCGGTCCGGGAATTCAACGAAGGCAGGTTTGTAGTCATGGCGACCGAACAGGGCAAAATAAAGAAGACCCCGCTGAAAGCCTTCAGCCACCCCCGCAAAGCGGGTATCATCGCCGTCACGCTCGGCAAGGGCGACCGCCTGATAGGATCGGTCCTTTCCAGCGGCGACGACGAGATATGCATGGCCACCGCCAACGGCAAGGCCATACACTTCAACGAAAAAGACATCCGCCCCATGGGCCGCGGCGCGCAGGGAGTCAAGGGCATAACGATCGGCAAAAAAGACAGGGTCGTAGGAATGGTAAAAGCCGACCCCGACGGGACGCTTCTCACCGTTACGGAAAAAGGATACGGCAAGCGCACCGAATTCGACGCCTACCGCCTCCAGTCCCGCGGCGGCAGCGGCGTGATCAACATGAAAATAGTCGAAAAGAACGGCCCGGTCGTAGGAGTAAAAAGCGTCCGCGAAGAGAACGAGATAATGCTCATCTCAACCCAGGGAATGATAGTCCGCGTAGCCGTAAACGGCATAAGCAAAATAGGCCGATCCACCCAGGGCGTAAAAGTAATAAACCTAAAACCCACCGACAAACTAACCGCCATAGCCAGCGTAGTCACGAAAGAGGAAGAGCCGACGGAAGAGACGGTGGAATAATAGTTCGTAGTTCATTGAACGTGGATCAACGCGGATCTAACGCAGATAATCGCAGATATTAATGTAGGGGCAGGCCCCCCGCTTTCGCGGGGGCAGGCCCCTGTGCCTGCCCTTTACCCCGCGGCGAACTTATTGGTTCGAAGTTGAGAAATGTAGCCGCAGGCTTCAGCCTGCGAAGAAGGTGCAAGGGCCGACACGCTCCCACTTTCTCTCCCCGCCTCCCTTGTCCCCTTTCGTATCCACTTGCCATTCCCACCCACTTGTCATTCCCCCACTTGTCATTCCCGCGAAAGCGGGAACCCATGCCAAATTGACACCCCGCGACGTTGTCATCCTGAGCGCAGCGAAGGATCTCATCCGTCCGCCTTTCTCCATGTGAAGCCCCGCACGAG
>JAUWWB010000152.1 GCA_030617085.1 Candidatus Omnitrophota bacterium | reverse complement strand
CCGGGGACTTGTTGATAATGTCCTCCCGTTCCTTAGCCGCAAACATTTTTATAGAGGCGGGGTTTCCGTCAACCCACGTTCCATCCAGGGTCAGGACGCAGATGGAGTCCCTGGAAGATTCAAAAAGGGTTTTGTATTTATTCTCGCTATCCCGAAGCGCCTCCTCCGCCTTCTTGCGCCCGGTGATGTCGCGTCCTTCGGGGATCAGGAGAACCACGTTACCCTTTTCGTCTTTCACCGGCTTAAGCGAAAAATCAGCCCAGATAAGACTGCCGTCAGGCGCGGAGAGGGTGGTCTCAAAACGGACGAACTCCCCCTCAGCAACCGCCTTTATGGCATCCCGCAGCTTTTTTTGCAGTTCCGCCGAATGTGCCCACCAGGGGGTTTCCCAGAAGGGTTTGCCGAGCACCTCCGACTCCTCGGCCCTGACAAAGTCAAGAGCCGTCCTATTAGCCTCCAGAAGTGTTCCGTCAGGTTTCAGCAGACCCGTGAATTGAAATGTCTGATCGAAGATAGCGCGGAACTTCCGTTCGCTCTCTCTGAGATCTTCCTCCGCCTTCCTGCGCTCGGTGACGTCGGTGATAAAACCTTCGAGGGCTACGAGGTTCCCAGCAGGCGAAAATATCCCCAACCCCTGTTCCCATACCCATTTTTCGACTCCGTCGGCGGTCTTGATACGGTAGGTCAGCCGGAAGGGGGTTTTCTTTCCCAGCGCGGACTGGATCTCGTTCCATACGTACTCCTCATCATCGTCGTTTATAAGCTGCGCGTAGGAAAGCTTCCTGTTGCCTATCAGGTCTTCCGGCTCGTGCCCGGTCATGTCAAGGCAGCCCTCGCTTACGAACTCCATCGTCCAGTCCCTGTCATTCGCGCAGCGGTACGCCATGCCCGGCAGGTTGCTCATCAACGTGAAAAGCTTGCGCTGGCTTTCTCTGAGCTCCGCCTCCGACTTTTTCAGGTTCTTTAACGCGCGCGTCAGTTGGGCCTTGCTTTCCGCGAGCTTCTCATAAGCCCTTTCCAGTTCGTCCGCCTTCTTCCGCTCGGCCTCCGCGGCGGCCGTGGCAACGGCAAGTTCCTTCTCTTTCTCCACCAGCTTCTTGATCTCTCTCATGTCGCGCGCGACGCCGACGATACCTGACACCTCGCCGTCCTTTATTACCGAACCGCAAAAGCTGACGGGGATCACTTCACCTCCCTTTGTACGGTACTCCATATCATGGGCGCGGATGACCCCTTCCTCGATCAGCTTCCTGAATCTGGCGCCCTTGAATACGGAAGATTCTTCTTTCGCGGATATCAGATTCCCGTCTTTTCCGAGCAGTTCCTCTTCTTCATACCCCAGCAGGTCCAGGGTCGCCCTGTTAACCGTCTTGATCCTGGCGTCCGGGCCGACTACGATCAGGGGCTCGATCATGCTGGCGATGATCGAGTTTGTATAGTCCGTTGCCGCCTGCAGCCGGTCCCTGGATATTTCCAGGGCGCCGGCCATCCTGTTGAAGGAATCGGCAAATTCACCCAGCTCGTCCGTAGATGTCACCCGTACCCTGTAACTCAGATCGCCCTTTCTATACCTGTCCACTCCTGACAATAGTTCTTTTAAGGGATTCAGGATACTTACCTTAGACAGGACCGAAACGCCTATACAGGCGATCGCTATAAAGAATACACCCGACCACAAAGCGCGGCCGACGATCCTGGAAACTTCCCTATCGATGATCTCCGACAGGACCCCTACGCGGATCACCCCTAACTGTTCGCCTGCCATGTCCCTGATAGGAGTAGAAAAATCATAGGTAAGCTCGCCTGCCTCCGATCTATAGGTCTGGATTATGTCTTCGCGCGCCTCAATAGCGTTCCGCATTACCGGATCAAACTGAACAAAACCCGCTTTTTCGGGAGTGCTATGGTAATACACCTCGCCTTCATTGCTCGCGACAAAACAGAATTTAGCGTAAGGGATGGCCTCTACGATCTCGCGGCACTCTTTATCTACTCCCCTCAATTCGCCGAGGGCAAGCCCCAGTTCAGTAATGTCCTCTAACATGGACTTCAACTTCGCCGGTTCCACGAACACCCTTTTCTCGACACTCTCTTTATAGCTCCGGACAAAGTCCCGCACGTTAAAATAAGTGTTGAAGCCGACAGACAACAAAATAGCGCCCAGCGTGATCAGTACTATTTTTTCCCTCAGCCCACACCTTATTCTCATTTTTGCCTTTTTTGACACTGCCAGGCGAGCCTATCTTATTATCTCGCTCGCCGTTCTCAGGACCTGCACGGGGATTTTCAGCCCTATCTTCTCAGCGGCGGAGATGTTGATTATCAGCGAAAAAGTCCTGCAGGTGGTAACCGGGATATCTCCCGCTCTGGCATCCCCTTTCAATATCTTCACCGCCTGCTCACCCGAAATAGTGCCGAGATCCATAAAATCCGTGGCGAGGGAAAATAACGCCCCTTCGGGAAGAAGCTGTCCCAGGGTGGCATAGGAAGGGATATTGTTCGCCGAGGCGATATTGATCATTCCCTTACCGTACCGCGCGATCGAGGTATCCTGAAGCCCCGCGATCACATCCACTTTACCGGCCAGTTTTTCGGCGGCCCGGGCGACTTCCTCTATTGTCTTGCAATCCTTTGTCACGGTAGAGGTCAATACCTCGAGTCCGAGCTTCTTTGCCTCGTCCTTAAAATCGCTGACCTGTATCTCGGCGTTCGGTTCTCCTCCGGTATAGACGATGCCTATCACCCTGACATCGGGCAGCACTCTCATTATCGCCTTAAGCTGCGGATACGCGGGAACGGCACAGTGCGTGCCGGTAACATTTCCGCCGGGCCGCTCAAAGCTTTT
>JAUWWB010000118.1 GCA_030617085.1 Candidatus Omnitrophota bacterium | reverse complement strand
TACGTCAAACGAAGAGCAATAAGCGGGGTCAGGTCTTGAATTTTGCCTAAATTCAAAATACAAGACCTGACCCCTGACCCCGCTTGACCCCTGACCCCGATTCTTTATCCTGAGAGGCGGGGTTTCGCCGTGATGTTAAGAGAGCAAAAGATACTTCTGCCCTGATGGTTCTCCGGTGGTGTGGTAAAAGAGTTGGGAGCTTGACGTGTGTTAAGCAAAAAAAAGTTACCTTCTCGAGCTTGCAAATTGTTTATTCTATGATACACTTGTATAGGCGACAGGTAGGCGTTAAACCAAAAAAAAGAAGGGAAAATTTTTTTGGGTTGTTTGTAAGCGGGTTTATAAAGTATTTTTGTGTTGCATAGAAAGTGAAAAGGTTGGTAGGTATCTTATGAATACAACTGGAAATGACGCTATCAAAAACAGCAAGAAACATCCGAAGGATGACGCGGATCATCCGGACGACGGTTTCGTGCATCATCTCAGTCTCATCGAGGCGCAGAGCAATCGCCGCAAGAGGATGTGCATCAAGGTCATAGCATCTTTTGTCGCGTTTGTTTTTCTGTTCCAGCAGATCGCCTCGGCGTGGGACTTTTCTTATGTCCGGCCCGCTCCGGTTTCCGCGGTGCAGGCGCCGCTCGACGGGGGGCTTGCATTCGTTGCCGAGGAAATCGAGGTCACGAACTACGACGTGTTCTCGCAGCGCAGGCAGAAGAGCGGCATAGAGAGCCTTCTTTCGTCGCCGCAGGAGCAGGAGCAGTTCTTTTCTTATTCTCCCGACTATCTTAAACGCCAGCAGAACAAGCACGAGGAGATAATCCGCCAGAAGGAGGCCACCGAAGACCTCATGCTGAACCTCGACCAGAACAGGGCCAGGAAGAAGGAGGAAGAGGAAGACCTGCCCTTGAAAAAGAAGGAAGGCGGCGGAGCAGGAGGCGGCGGCATCTATTACACCCTGGAAGACTTTAACCAGGCGGGATCCCCCATGCAGCTTAACCTTTACATTTACGAAGGCGGTAAAACATCAGGGCGGCTGCAGGCTATAATTTCATACGACATAAGCGGACTCGGTTACGCGGGCACATGGAAGCAAAACGCCAAAGAGATAAAGCCCAAAGAGGGCGACCCCTTCTGGGGCTCCTACAAGAACCTGGATAAGGTCGGAGGCCGTGATCTTCTTATCGATAGCAGGATAATAAGCAAGACCGTTTATTTCGGGGACAAGGAGAACAACAGGATAGACTATATCCTTTCGGATTACGATAATTACGGAAATCCCGGGGAAGTCACCGTATACGACTATGATAAGGAAGGCAACGGCGCGAAAGACAACCTGGACGAGACAAGGACCTACAACATATTCGACCTGGACATCGATCTCGACTCGGATGACTGGCAGTCCTCCCTGAGCGAAGACCGCCTCACCCGCACGGCGGTGTACGAAGGCGCCGAGGACGAGGAAAAAATAGTCTACGCCCTGGACAACTATCTCATCGACGACGACGAGGATACGAACGAGGCCAACCGGATAAGCATCTACGATTATGACAAGGTTGCCGGCGATGAGCTTGACGAGGTGAGGACGTACATCATCACGGGAGTCGATGAGGAAAACTGGCTCCGCGAAGACGAAGACAGGCTGGAGAGCGTCTCGGTCTATGAAGGCGACAAGGATAAGGAAAAGATAAGCTACATGTTTTCCTATTACTTTGATAGCGGTGAAGGCTACTGCCCCTGGGAGAGGAAGGACTATTTCTACGACGGCTCCGTGCTCAAGGAGACAAAGACCTATGACATATCCGCCCTCGGCGCGGATGAGATATCCGTAAAGGGGACGGGTGAGCTGGAAGAAGATACCTTTTACATCGGCCAGAAGAGCCACGAAAGAATAGACTACAGCTATCACCTGTACGACGCGAACGGAACCCCCCAGATAAGGACGGACCACATCTACGAAGGCCGCGCGCTGAAATACGTGGAGACCTACGATATCGCGGGCGCTTCATTGGACAGCACGGATATCCTCCAGGAAAAGAGCGTTTACGAAGGAAGGGCCGGCAGGGAAAGGATACTCGGCACGACGGGTTACTACCGGGACGGTTCCACCTTTGAAGAGACAACGAACACTTACGAGCAAAACGCGAGAGGCAGATACTACGTTTCTCACACCACCGAAAAGACCTACTCCATGGACGGAGAACTGATAGAAAGGAAGGAGACAAGCAACGACCTGACCTATACCGACAAGTACAACCGCGAGAAAGAGGACCGCAACGGCAATATAAGGAATCAGAATATTAAAACATATTATACCGTCCAGGGCGTCGAAAGGCTGGACAGGGAAGAAGACGTCGTTCTCTCGGATTATACGGCGAAGGGCCAGGCGAGAGAGGAGAGGAGGACGACGTACATCTATAATGAAGCCGACGAGAAGATCGCGATCGAGTACCGGCAAACGGTCACCCATATATTCAACCCCAAAGGCAGCGCGATAAGGCAGACGGTCCACACCTACATGATCGATGAAGACGGCACCAGGAAGCACGACAGCACCAAAGAGGTCGAGAACCACAAGTTCGACTACTACGGCAACATACTGGACCGCAGCGAAACGTTGTGGTCGGATCGTGAGGATCGCTCGCTCGATAAGCTGATACTGCACAAGACCATCCATAACGATTATGACAACCTTCTCGCCCGCAGGCGCGGCAACGCTACCTTTACGGAAGTGACGCGATACAGATCCACGGAGGCGGACGACGCGTACAAGATAGACAGGACCGAGACGCGAACGACCGAGTTCGACGAGCGCGGCTACGCGGTGCGGCAGACGTCCGATACTTACGTCGTCGATGCCGACGGCCTCGAGAAACTCGCCACCAGAAGGGAAACCTACAACGCCGACATCAACGGTCGCGGCGATGCCGGGACGCAGCACGTGACCACGTACCGGACCGATCCTGACGGGCAGTTCATAGAAGATGCCGAAGGCAACCGCATCCCGGCGACCTGCCAGGTCTTCACGAACCGCGACTTCGACTCGCAGCACAACGTCTTCAACCAGATGGTGCTTACCTACGATCAGGAGGACGAAGACCTGCGCACCCTCCTGGACGCGCAGGAGATACGCTCACTCGGCTTCCACACTTCGGGCACCGCGCTGACGCAGATCATCGCCACCTACGCGGATGAGCTGAAAACAGAGCTTTTGGATGTTAAGGTCATCAAGAACAGCGAGATCTCCTCGACCGGCAACGTGGGAGTGAGCACGATCACCCGCTACGGAAAGGCAACGATCGCCGCCGGCGGCGAGGGCGATATCGCCTATGAAGACCCGATCGACAAACAGACCATCACGACGAGCGCGTTCGACATCAGGGGGAACGCGCTGAACCAGAGCATAGAGAAGGAATACTACGACGAAGACCAGGGCGCATTCGTCTTCAGCGAATTGCGGGACGTCACCAACGACCCATACGATTTTCACGACAGGGTGGGCCATTCGGTGATATTTAGCTATTCCGACCCGGGGCGTGAGACGCTGGTGGACAAGCAGGATATCCATTACGACGAATACGACCGATTCGGCAACGTTCTCCTGCAGACAATAGATACTTACGTGATCGCGGACGAGATAACGGGCGAGCTCGGGCTCAAGGACCACAGGGTGATATCGAACGAGTACGCCGACGCGCTGGCCGAGAGGCGCGGCAACGCGACGAGGACGGAAGTGACGCGCTACGCGTCGCTTGAGGAGCTTGAGGCCAACAAGATCGACAGGACGGTAACGGTGACCGATATTTCTGACTTCGACACGAGGGGCAACGCGACGAAGCAGACAACGAGCACCTACGTGGTGGATCTTGACGGCGTCGAGAAGCTCGCGGCGGAACGCGTGACGG
>JAUWWB010000045.1 GCA_030617085.1 Candidatus Omnitrophota bacterium | reverse complement strand
TTTGTTTCTTCACTGGAAAACCTCGTTTTCAAGCAAGAGTTCGCCGCCGCAGGCAAAGGGCAGGCACAGGGGCCTGCCCCTACATTTTTCCGCGAGCTACGAACTATTTCTCAAGCCCTTCCCAAATAGTCTCTAGCCGCTTTTTCAGGTCATCGGTGGAGAATGGCCATACGGTGCGGCCGTATAACGCTTCGGTTATCTCGCTGTAAGTCAGCTTGTTCACCCTGAAAGGCGGCACTTTATTGTCTATTTCCATGCAGTAGCGCATGAGCAGGAGGTGTTTGTAGACCATGTGCGGGAGAAGGTAGTGCTGCCGGACCGTCTGCATCGCGTTTTTGGACAGGGTATGTTTTAACTGCTCATCTTCCAGTATTGATTTCATGGCCCTGGCCATATCCTCAATGGCATACGGCTCCACGACAAACCCGTTGTGCCCGTTGACGACCTGCATCTTTATCCCTCCGACTTTGCTGCCTACCACCGGGGTGCCCTGCCACATCGCCTCGGAGACCACGAGGCCGAAGCCCTCTTTGGTCGAAACGTGGACAAAACACTCCGCGATCGCCAGAAGCGACCCGATGATCTCGTCGTTATTTTCAACGTTCAGGAAAAGGTGGATGTCCTTCTCCCCGTCCGCGGCTTTTTTGATCTCCTTGTAAACCATCATCCCTTCCGGGTCATCCGACGCGGAATTACCGACCATGACGAGGACCGGGGCGGTCCCTTTAGGAAGGTTCTTTTTAAGAAGCTTGAAGGCGCTGATTATGGCCTTCTGGTTTTTGTGGATATCATACCGCGAAACGGCAGCGATTATCGGCCTGTCCGGGTCGATGTTGCTCTCATCGAACAGTTTTCCCAGGACTTTCAGCGCCTCTTTCCTCGTGCGGTGTTTGTTCTTCGTCCGCAACGGGTCTATCGAGGGGCTTATTTCATAGGTCGGGACCTGGACGTTCTCCCTTATGAACTCACTGCTCGAGAAGATCGCCCCTTCGAACTGATTTATGTAAGGCAGCAGGAACCGCCAGATCCTGCGGCTGGCTGCGGACGTGTCTATGTGGCACCGCCAGAAAATGTGGCCGTACACGTTCCCGTTCATTATTATCGCAGCGGGCTGCGGGTCGTGGATCGTGACCATGTGCCCCACGACTTTAACGTCGCGCGTATTTTCGTCGATCGTGTCCAGGTACGCGTGAAAGATCTCCCTGAGGGTGATATCCTGGTCGACCCCCTGGAGCAGATTATGGAATTTTTTCGTTACGGTAAAAAACTCCTCGCTTCCTTCTATTACGAACCATCTCGCTTCGATGCCGAGCCCCCTGGCGAAAGGGACCACGCCTTGAAGCATTTCAGCCACGCCTCCCCCTATGAAAGTGGAATTTACGTTCGCCCAGACTTTTTTCTCCAGGGGTTCGGCCAGGAATTTGAGATCATCCAGAAACTCCGCGCCGACAAAAGGTTTATAAAGGTCGACATCCACCGGTTTAAGCGGTACGTACTGGTTATGATATTTCCTGCTCCTGTCATCAAACATATCTAACCCCTCTCTTTAAACGCGTAAAGCTTCTTCAGGAATTCCCTTACCTCTGTCGTATTGCGCAGATAATAAGCCGCCAGGGTGCTTTTTCTCTCCGGTTTCCCTACCCTCACGGTATAAGCGCCGCGGCCGAGCGCGCGAAACGCGTCTTCGTCCGTCCTGTCGTCGCCTATGTAAAAAGGGATGACCCTCTTTTCCAGGAGCCGTCTTTTCTGCTCTAACAGACGCATGACCGTGGTTCCTTTATTCCATTCGAAAGGCGGCCGCAGTTCCCATACTTTCTTACCCCGGGTTACCGCGATCTTCCCCGCGGACACGTAAGGCCGCGATATCCTTTCGAAGATATGTTCGGCTTCAGCGAGCTTGCCCTTCCGGACCATGCGGTAGTGGACGCTTACCGTGACGCCCTTATCCTCGATAATGATGCCTTTAAAAGATCTGAAACTTTTTTCCAGCTCCCCCCTTATCCGCCCCATCGTCTTTTTGGCCTTCAGCGCCCCCGGGAACGTAACGCGCGGTCCCGGGCCGGTGACCTCGAAGCCGTGGTTGCCCACGTAGACGATATCTTTTAAACCTGTCAGCTCCTTGACCTCCCCGGCCCTGCGCCCGCTCACTATCGCGAGAAAAACGTCTTCCCGTGACGCGAGATGCCGCAGCGCCTCCCGGGCCGCCCCGCTCAGCCTTACGCTGTCCGGGGATCTTCTGATAGGGGTGAGCGTCCCGTCAAAATCGAGAAACAGGTACACGTATTTTTTTCCAAGATGGCCTTCTATCTTTCCCCACGACTTTAAAAGGTTTTCCATTATTTTACTTATAAGCTCATTGCGCAAGCTCGAAATTACGCAGGCAATTCTGAAGCCAGGTGTCGATGTTATGGTGCTTGATGTTCTTGCGCATCTTCCTCATCCTTTTTTTTCTTTCCGTCTTCGGCATGTGAAGGGCATGGTAAATGGCCCTGGCTATATCTTCGATGCTGTAAGGGTTAACGGGCAGACAGTTCTTGATCTCGGCTATCGCGCCGGCGAACCTGGAAAGCACGAGGACACCGTCGTTGTCTGAATGCGCGGCGACATACTCCTTGCAGACAAGGTTCATCCCGTCCCTGAGAGGCGTCACCAGTGCCACGTCCGCCGCGGAATACAGGGCGACCAGCTCTTCGAACGTAACCGTCCCGTAGTTGTAATGGACGGGCGCCCACAGCCCGGTGGCGAACTTGCCGTTTATCCTGCCTATGATCTCGTCGATCTCTTTCTTGAGCGCGATGTAAGTCTCCACGTCCTCCCGGCTCGGGACGACCAGCTGGTAGTAAAAGAATTGTTCCTTCAACTCGGGATGCTCGTCCAGCAGCATTTCCATCCCGAGCAGCCTTTCCTTGATACCTTTCGAATAATCGATGCGGTCGACGCCTAAAATAAGTTTTGGGCTGGATGCCTGCCGGATTATCTCTTTTTTTCTTTCCAGCACCTCGTGTTTACGGGACGTGCGGTCTATGGCATTAAAATCTATGCTGATCGGATTGACATAAAAATGGGTATTAACGCTCCCTTCCAGGGTCTCCATCCCTTTTGTTCCGGTCTTTTCTTTCCTGTAGAGCCTGACCGCTTCATTGAAGTTCCGCAAATACTGCTTATGGTGAAAACCTATGGTGTTACAGCACAGGATAGACCCGAGTATCTGATCCTGCCATGGCAGGATCGAAAAGATGTCTATATCCGGGAAAGGGATGTGCAGAAAAAAATGTATTTCCTGGTTCGGCCTGAGCTTCCTGAGATAATACGGGGTCATGAAAAGATGAAAGTCCTGTATCCATATGATGTCGTCATCTTCCGCGATCTCATGGATGTATTCGGCAAAACGCCTGTTTACCTCGCAATATGTCCTCCAGGCCGAATAATCTATGAAAGATTTCTCGAAAAAGTAATGGAAAAGCGCCCAGAGCGTTCCGTTGGAAAAACGGTTGTAATATTCGTCAAATTCTTTTTCCGTCAGGGGAACGCACCCTATCTGGTAGGAACACGCTTTGCATGCCTTTTCCCCCTCTTCTGATTCTATTTCGGCTATGTCGACCAGCCTGAAATCCTCTTTTCTGATGCCTTCCGTCCGGATCCCGTCCCAGCCGAGCCATATCCCTTTACACTTTTTCAAGATCGGCTCCAGGCCCGTGATCAGCCCCCCGGCGGCCTTTTTCCAGACATCTTTGCCACTATCGTCCACAAAGCGATGGAAAGGAAGCCTGTTAGAAACGACTATCAGCCTTCTATCTTTCCCCTTAAGACGGATCATTATAACCCTCCGTTCGCAACGGCGTTTTGCCTATATCATACACCGCATGCTCCGCAATTTCAAATACTCTCCCACCATCCACTATCCACCATCCACCGTTTACAGCCCAATAATATACATCACGCCTTTCCTGACCATCATCACCGCTATCGCGGCCAGCAGAAGTGACGCGATCTTTGATGCTGCCTTTGAGCCCGCCTCTCCGATGACTCTAATCAGGACCCCTGAAAACCGAAACACAACGCCTGCCAGAATGATGTTCCCTAATACAGCGACCAAAGTGGGCACCGGGCCGTATTGATCTATTATGATCAAAGATGTCGTCAATACCGCCGGCCCGACGATCAACGGCGTGCCCAGCGGAACTGCCCCTAATCCGCTGACGGGCAGGCGCCTCTTCTTCCCCGTATCCACGATATCGGTTATGGCCAGGCAGAAAAGCAGGATACCGCCGGCAACCATGAAGTCGCCCACGGTAATGCTGAGGACCCTGAAAACGGCTTTCCCTAAAAAAACGAAGCCGATAGCAAGGCATATCCCCGTGACGATCGACTGGTTGATGACCCTGCGCTTCTGTTTCGCGTCGAGCCCTTCCGTCAGGGAAAGAAAAATAGGCAATACGCCTATGGCGTCGACCGCGACGAACAGAGGGATAAAGGCCAGTACGATGTTTTTGAACATGCCGCCCCCCGGACTTTCGATCCGCCACATCATGCGGATCATGGAAAACTTTCTTAAAACGCGTATTTCACGTCCGCCGCGATGAAATGCGTGTCAAACTCATAGCGGCCGTTATAGCCGTAGGCATTATCGGTCACGTCCCACTTGTTGGACCAGCGGTACATGTATAAAAGCCCAAGCTCCAGTTTCTTCCAGGACTTGCCCGCGCCGAACGTCACGGCGTAGGTCCTTTCGTAGTCCGGCTTGGCGGGAAGGATGTACATGCCCGGGATGGCCGCCGGAATATACATGAACCCGCACCGCAGCGCCGTCGTCCGGTCCGGCCTGAACTCCAGGCCGAACCTGTAATCAACCGTATCGTTCCCGTCCACTATGCTGGTCATGTCCGGCGTGGCGCCTTCTATTTTCGTGACCACTTTATCAAGGTACGACCACTCGTTCCAGTCCGCGTCAAAGGCAAGGGTTATCTTTTCATCCGGCGTGAGGGCAACGCCTATTCCCGCCGTGGCCGGAAAATGGACGTTCGCCTTGGAGTCCCTGGCAGAGGGCCATACCGTCATCTCGCGCTGCCCCTTCTGGATAGTGTCCATCCTCCCCCGGTAGACGACGCCTATTTTCAAGTGTTCATTTACCTTGCAAAGCGCCCCCACCAGGCCGCTGTATCCCCAGCCCTCTATCTCATCGGTGACATAGCCGTTACTGCCGTAAGCCGTCTGGATTATCTGTTTGGTCTTCGCCTGTCCCGCGATGAAGCCCCCGCCGACAGAAAGCCGGTCGTTTATCTTCAAAGCGATCACCGGTGAATAATCAACTCTCACCGCCAGGGCATACGCGTTCCCAAAGCCTCCGGCGGTGTCCGCGTCATGGTCCGTCTCCCCGCCGAACGGCGCGTACATCCCGAACCCGAAATATACGGGCGCGGTCAGGCCGCAGGATATAAATTGGTAAGGCACCACCCCCGACTGGTCGGACTTATTACTGATGCCGTTCGACCGGTGCGTGTACTTATGCGAGGGAATACTCGAGAACGCCCCTGCTTCCAGCGCTACGCCTTCGACCTGCGCGAGACCCGCCGGATTATAGAATACCGCCTCGGGCCCGTCCGCGACGGCGATAAACGCTCCGCCCATCGAGGTCGGCCTTGCCCCGTGCCCCTCCGTCTGGATGAAGGCCGCAAATGCCTCCCCGCGGCAGAGTAACATCGCGATTATCATCACTGCCGCCGCTATTTTTCCCCGCATCAACTCTTTTCCTTTCTTATAACTTATAGTTTACCCTGCGCAAGCCCTTCCCGCAAGACCGTCGTATAATTGGGGACGTCCACAATCACTCTTAAGTCCCAAGTCTCCCTAACTCCTCAACAGTTTCTCGCCAATACTTTGCCTGATCCTTTGAGGGCTGAAGAAAAAGTATGGAAACTCTCTCTCCTCAAACCCACCCAGCAAGAACGTCCCGCTTAGCACCGCGTAAGGCGGCGGGGTTTTTTCGAAGAATCTTTCTATTATCCTGTCCTGCACCCATTCATAGTTCGCCCCGCCTGTCCCGTGGATAAAGAGGTCGAACCTGTACAGCCTTATGAAGATGGTGAGGGTCGCGGCGCGGGGAAAGACCGTTAAGCCCTTCATGCCGGATGCGCCGATATCACTTTCATGGAACCTTTTCCTGATCCCGTCCTCGACGATCCAGAACGGAAGCTCCCCTTCTTCAAGCGGGGGGAACGGGTAATGTCTGTACCTGAACCTGTATTCCTCCCTGAATTCGTCGAGCGCGTTGTTATAAGTTTCCCTGAACTTCGCGGCGTCGCTATATATCCTCATGAAAAACTCCTCAAACTCCTCGCCGGCGATCAGGTCGGACAAATAGCTGTATCCCGTGCCGATGTTATAATATTCAAGAAAGCTCTCAGCCAGTATTTCCTTAAGGTATCTTCTTCCAGCCCTCCGCAGAACTATCTCCCTGAACCTCGAAAGATTCGAGAGGGCTTCTTCCCTGCCCTCGAAAAATGCCTTTTTGAGCCCGTCCTCCATAGAAGAAAACATCTCAGCGAGGGCCCGCTCTCCCGGCGCGGGATAATCCCGGAGGACCCGTTCGCTGTTGATAAGGTCCACGACCCCGACCGAACCGTCCGTTTGAGGGACCTTTACGCCAAGTCTCACTCTGTCAATGTCCAGAAATACAAGGTCCTTCCTGCCCGCGGGCAGGTTTTCAAGAAAAAGGAACTTAAGGCTCACGCCGGGATTGAAAAAGTAGGGTTGGTGGCAGACGCCCACTACGGTGTTTTCCCCGATGGAGTTCAGGAATTCACGCGCACCGGGCAAAAATAGAACTTCCCCGTTTTCCCGGGGCGGCTTGATGAGTCTCTTTTTCATAAAGAGGAAAGGTCGTCCGTCTTGACGGCCTCTTTGGAATAAAACCCCTCGGCGTACGCGCAGCCCGCCAGTTTCCCGAAGTAGCTGTTCTGTGTCCTTATGTAATCGAACACGAATCCGCCTTTAGGATTGGCCACGAACTGCGAATGGTAACACCTGATGGCTTTGAACTTCTCCTTGAGATGCTCCGATATGTCCACGAAAAAGGTCGTTTCGGGAATTATCCTCAGATGCGTGCAAAAGAAATAATAGAGCCGGGGGGGATAAAAAGGGGCGCTCTTTAATTTTACTTTGGTGAACTTGGCGTAAAACCTGGCCGCCTCGCTTATCTTCGTGCACGCCTCATGATCGGGGTGGGCATCCTCCGGGTAGGGCACGAACATGACGTCGGGCTTGTACTTTCTTATTCTCTCAGCCAGGCGAAGCCTGGCTTCTTTCCCGTCAAAGAGATATCTGTTTTCGAGGTCGAGGTTGACTCTTTCATCGACTCCAAGTATCCCGGTGGATTTGAGGGCCTCTTTTTTCCTCTTCTCTTCACTGCCGTAAGGGGTGGGTTCGCCCGAGGTCAGGTCCACCATGAACACCTTATGCCCCTTTTGCTTCAACCTGAGTATGGTCCCACCCATCCCCAGTTCCGCGTCATCCGGATGCGGGCTGATGATCAAGAACCTTTTTTTCATTTTCTATTTCCCTTCTCTTGCGCGCCACGGTTTCAAGATAATACAGCAGCCTCCTCCGCGGGCAGTCAAGCCCGTCAAGGAACACCCGCGTACGGTCCGGATACACCGCCTCCACGGGCACCTCACGGACCGCGGCACCAGTCCTCACCACCTCCAGAAGCACTTCCAGGGGCAACAATTGGGGTCAGCCCTTGAAATGTGAAATGAGAAAAATTGTGTGTCCATTTCACATTTCAAGGGCTGACCCCGTTGCTCCTTTACTATCTACCGTGTACCGTCCTAAAAAAAGTTGACACTTTTTCTCAACTAATGAATTATTGCCTCCCCCCAACACACTCCAACATACGAACTCTCAACCCCGAACTATTCAGCAACCGCCCTCATTGTCATCCTGAGCGAAGCGAAGGATCTCTGGCGGATCGACGTGGGAGAGATCCTTCGCTTCGCTCAGGATGACAAAC
>JAUWWB010000081.1 GCA_030617085.1 Candidatus Omnitrophota bacterium | reverse complement strand
GCCGGGGTTGATGGCGACCGTCCTCCGGGCGCCTCCTCCCGCTCCGGCAAGCATTTCGCCGGCCTTTTTCTCGTTTTCGGCGTTGACGAAATATTCATAGGTGCCGTCCGGGTTTTCCGCGCCGGCGGCCTCCGCCAGTTTTAGTATCCCGTCCGCCCTGTGCAGATAGGCTGCCGGGGGCTGCACCTCACGCGTAAGATGCGCGCCCTTCCCCGCGAACCCGATACGTTCGGGGATACCCGCAAAAGCGGCCATTGAAGATTTCGTCTTTGATGGCTTTAGAAAGAAACAGGCATCGAACCCTTCCTTCTTTATTTTCCTGACAAACGCCAGTTTCTCCCCCAACGCCAAAAGGCCTCTTCTGTCCGAAAGCGTATAAACGTCGTCCACCCACGGATTATTGGCGAGCAGCTCCAGATATCGCGGCACGACCGCGCAGGCGATGCGCGCCTCCGGAAAAGTCCGCCTTATCGCCCTCAAAAACGGGAACGAGAACAGGATATCGCCCAGCCAGTTCAGTTCGAAGATGAGAATATGGTTAGCTTTAAGCATGTTAGGTTTTAGGTTCTAGGTTATAGGTTATAGGTTCTAGGTTTAGGTTTTAGTGGTTAGGTTCAGAGTAGCTTGCCCTTATAATGGGCACCCCCCAGCAAAAAAACCTATACCCTATAACCTATAACCTAGAACCTAAAACCTGCTCATACACCTCAATCGTCCTCGCGACGCTCTCCTCGATGGAGAAGCTCATCGCGGCTTTTTTTCTCGCGTTTTTCGCCAGCTCCTGCCTCAGGCGGGTATCTTCCGCCAGGCGTGATATGGCGGCGCTTAGCGCTTCCGCGTCTTTCGGCGGGACGAGGATGCCGTCCACGCCGCTAGTGATCAGCTCCGACAGGCCCCCTACGTTGCTCGCTATGCATGCCCGGGCGGCGGCCATGGCTTCCATCAAAGACAATCCCAGCCCTTCATGCAGCGACGGCAAACAGAATATATCTAAAAGCGAAAGATATTTTTCCATGCCCCCGCCGCCCGGGGTGAAAAAGACTTTGTTCTCCAGGCCGAGCTCCCGGACCTGCCGGTGTAAAGCGTCTTCCTCGGGGCCTTCTCCCACGAGCAGGAGCTGAATACCGGGGCGGCGTGAAACAACATCTTTAAAAGCGCTGATAAGATACTTGAACCCTTTCACGGACGAAAGCCGGCCCACGGCACCGGCGACCGTCGCGCCGGTGGACAGGCCTATCTCACGCATGAGGCCATGGTCTTTCCCGGGTCCCAGGA
Source organism: Candidatus Omnitrophota bacterium (assembly GCA_030617085.1). Classification (GTDB taxonomy): domain Bacteria; phylum Omnitrophota; class Gorgyraeia; order Tantalellales; family Tantalellaceae; genus JAUWWB01. Next base: position 4,099 of record JAUWWB010000081.1, on the reverse strand, counting down.
ACACGTACCGTTCCAGCTCTATGCCGTTGTATATCATGGTAACCCGGCCCGGTGGAACGCTGAAATCCTCCAAAAGATGCCCGCGGACGCTTTTGCTTATCGCGATGACCCTCTCGCCCCAGCAGGGGAAGATCCTGCGCGAAAGCCTGCGGTGCTTAAAAAAGCCGTGGCAGGTCGAAACGAGCGGAACGCCCGTGATCTTCCCCGCCAGGCACCCCAGCACCTGCGCCACGCGCGTCTGCGCGTGCAGAAGCTGGAACGGGCCGGAGGCGATCAACTTTACAAGAGCGGGCACCGCCTTCCAGACCTTGACCCCGAATTCAACCTTGGTCCTTATGTCCAACGCGACATGAGGAACCCCGTCTTCCGACAGGACACGTTCAAGTTCCCCGCCGCCCGAAGCAACTGTAACGTCCAGGCCTTCCTTCTTGAGATGCCTCGCCAGGTTCACGGTATAGACGCCGACACCGCCGATGTTCAAATGTGTGGTTAATAGTAAGATCTTCATGCCTTTTTAGGTTTTAGGTTTTAGGTTTTAGGTGGCCGATCTTACTTGCCCATAACCTATAACCTAACACCTATAACCTAAAACCTACTCCCTCGTCATCCTTCATCGTGCCCCCATCACCTCCATCACCGTCTCAAACACCTCCGCCGGTTTTATGGCCCTCATGCACATCATTTTTTTTGAACATGTTGGCTTGTAGCACGGTGAGCACTTTATGTTTTTGTATAGAACCTTCTTCTTTTCAGCCGGGCTCACGTGGCGCGCGGGGTCGGTCGGGCCGAAAAGAGCGATGAAGGGCGTGCCCGTGGCGGCGGCGATGTGCATGGGCGCGCTGTCCCCGGTGACGAGCGCGCCCGTGCGCTTTATGAGGCTGATCAGGCGCGAGATACTGGTCTTGCCCGCCGCGTCAATGGGTTTCGCTCCCGTTTTTTTCATGAACTTCGCGGCATCCGGCCTGTCGGTCTCGACTCCCAGAAGGACGAGGCGTATGCCCTCCACGGCAAGCATATCGGCGAGCTCCAGCATCGCCGGCATGGGCCAGTTCTTTGTCTTCCACCTGAGGCTGGCCGACAGGCTGAGGGCGACCAGTTTTTGCCCCCTGTTCACCCAGTTGCTCTCCAGGAACCTTTCCGCCCACGCCTCGCTGTCGGGGCCCGGCCACAGCTCAAGGCGGTCTTCCAGGGATGTTATCCCCAGAAGCCCGAGGACACACCCCTGGTGGGGCACCGGGGCCATGGGTTTATCCGGAAGGCTGATCTTCCGGTTTATGAGAAAACTCCATTTGCCATTATCAAATCCATATCTTTCGGGAACCGCGCTTAGAAAAGCCAGAAGATGGCTTTTGCGGTTGTTCTGCAGGTCCACGGAAATATCGAAATCCTCTGATCGCAGGGCACCGGCCAGCCTTAAAAACCCGACGCCTCTATCCCTGCCCTCAAAATCGCAGGTGATGACCTCATCTATGTAAGGGCAGTTGTCGAGGACCTCCCGGAACCTGACATCCACAAGCACCTTGATGTTCGCCTTCCGGAACTTCTTCCTGACAGCGCGGATGGACGGGACGCTCAGGATGATATCCCCCAGCGAGCTTATCTTGAAAATGAGGATATTCTTCATGCTAAGGACCCGGGAATATGTCTCCACCGTCATCCTCATCATCCTGTCCACGGAATAGTTCTCCTCAACGCGCCTCCTGGCGCTTGCGGCCACCTTTTGCCTGAGCCCGAGGTCTTTCGCGTAACGCAGGATCTTATCGGCCATCTCCGGGGGGTCCATGGGCTCGCACAGGAGTCCCGTCATGCCGTCCGAGATGTTCTCGGCGACGCCTCCTACTCTTGTCGCGACCACGGGGACGCCCCTGGCCTGTGCCTCTATGACGGAACGCCCGAAAGCTTCCTGCTGCCTGCTGGCCGAGACAAAAACGTCCAGATCCTTCATCACTTCCGCGACGTCCTCGTCGCTGTCCTTTAACGTGACGATATTGTCTATCGTCAGGCGCCTCACGGCCAGCTCGATCTTTTTCATGTAGTCCGCCTTCGCGGACGATCTGTCGCCCATCAGGACGACTTCGATATTTGGCATTTTCCTTGAGACAAGGCTGACGGCTTTCAGAAAATCCAGGTGGCCCTTTATCGGGGTGAACCTGCATATCATGCCTACGCGGAAGGCCTTCCCCGCCCTTTCCTCCGGGGGAATAAAAGAAAACTTTTCCAGGTCGACGCCCCTCGGGATAATGGTTATCTTCCGCAAGGGAACGCCGAAGTTATCCTTCATGTGCCTTGCCATCGTCTCGCTCGCGGCGATAACAACCTTGCCCCAGCCCATCACCCTGCTGATGAGATGCTTCCTGTACTGCCCGTGCGCGGTGGTGACGAACGTCCTCCGCGTTGACCTTGCCGCGAAATATCCCGTAAGCGCGGGGATCCTGCTCCTGGCATGCACTATGTCGATATTCTCTTTCCTTATGATGTGCTTCAGTTTGAAGTAGCAGTAAAGCATCGTGGCCGGATTTTTGCGGCCTACGGGAAGATTATAGTGACGCGCCCCCACGGCCGCGAGGTCCTTCTCAAACACGCCTCCGCCGGAGACAACCACGGCCTTATGCCCGTTAAGCGTAAGATAACGCGCCATCTCCGCCGTACCCTTCTCGACACCGCCTATGTTCAGTTTTGGGACTAGCTGCAATATGTTCATAGTTGAGTGCTTCCGTAAGCTCACTTTTTAGGTTATAGGTTCTAGGTTTTAGGTTTTAGGTTTAGGTTTGCGCAGCCTTTGGCTGCGCAAAAAAAGAGGGCAGTCCTACTTGACCCTATAACCTAAAACCTAGAACCTAAAACCTAAAAAAGCTTATACATCTTCTCATATATCCGCTTATCGTCATCGACCGCGGTGAATGCGGTTTTTTTCTCGAGGATGCGGCCTATTTCATCCGGTATCTCTTCCGGTTTTACGCGTCTGATATATTTTTTTGCCGCGAGGCCGTCAACGAATCTTTCGTATTTCGTCACGCGGGCGGTTTTTTTGTCGGGCATGAACACCAGGACGGGCTTGCCGGATGAGACGGCTTCGGAGACCATTGAGATGCTTTCTCCCGAGACGATCACGACGTCGCTCTCCGCCAGGATCCTTTCCACCGTGTGCTCATCCCTGTCCTCCCTGCCGGAGACGAACATCCCGCATCGCGGATGGCGCTTGAACGCGCCTTTCATCAGAGACTCGGCTTGATCCGACGTCCTCCTGGATGTCGTCATGTAAAGATACCCGTCCAACTGCTCACAGGCCTGGTGCACGTTTCGCGCCAGGGAACTTAAAAGCCCTTCGCCGAACGTGAAGCGCGGATTGTCGCCGCCAAGCAAAAGCCCCATGCGGAACTTTCCCGGAAAACCGCCACTCGCGCCCGTTTCTTCCCTAAAAGGAGCGAGCTCGTCCGGGCGGATGAGGTTGGGCGCGAGCTCCGTTACTATCGTGTTGTCTTCCTTAAGGCGCTTCCCCGGGACATCGTGCCTCGGGAGGACTACGAGATCGAATTTTCCGCGGTTTAAAAAACCGGGGTCCAGCACCGCCACGTTCCGCGCGTAATTTTCTATTTTCATCATCTTGTTGACGGCGGACAATGCCGAGCCGCAGCTTATGACGACGTCCGCGTACCGGGTAGCGAGGGCTTCATAGCTTTCGGCGTCGAGCGCCCGCTTCAGGCACTTCAGGCATCCCTGGCAGCGAGACGTGAAAAAGGGGCTCTGGGAGTTGAATATCACCCTTGCCGCGGTGCTTTTGAACCGGACGGGCACGACGTCCAGCTGCGTGTTTTCCTGGGAGAACCCTTCGTCTTCGCGGTACCGTTTGATCTGCCTGAAGACAGCGAGAGACTGCTTTAGGTGACCTTTTTTGCCGTCATCGAGGACTATTATCTTCTTCACCGGCGTCAACTTCCACCTCTTATGCATCCAGAACCACTGGTCCGGATACGCCCTGATATGCTTTTCAAGAAGGCGGTTATACTCTCGCGCGTACGGTACTACATCCTCCCCTTTTTCGATGGCCATCGGCTTCTCCACCACGAGTTCGTGGTAAGGACCCTTTACCCTGTGCATG